>CAIMHT010000062.1 GCA_903840935.1 uncultured Chlorobiaceae bacterium | reverse complement strand
ATGTTCGAGGTAGTTCTGATAGACACTGTTGTTGACGATGCCCTGCATATCGCACTCATAATCGCGTACGCTCATCTCGGTGGCAAAGGCATAGTCGTCGAGGATCATTTTTGCAGGAGCTTACACAGGGTTAACGAGGACGACAGGGGCTGGCTGCCCCGCCGAGACTGGTTCAAAATAACACAGTCGATCCTGAAAGCAAAAGCGGATGCGACAAAAAACTGGTTCAACGACAAGATGCAAATCAGCGAAGACTACCATTTTGACAAACGCGCCATTTTCTATTGGGCAAAACTGGTTACCGAAGAGCTCAGTGAAGGGATGAGGTACAAGGAGCTAATAAAAACTATCAGCATCAACATCCTTGATTGCAACTTTATACCTGATACAACTGAGGCACACCGTTGCTATAATAATCAACACCGCTACTGGCAAAGATGATAAACTGCATAACATTTTTGAACTGCACTACATCGAATTGAAAAAGTTCAATGGGGACGCTATCTTGATCATGCAGGTATGATTATGTAATGTATCATGTAGCCGATTGAGTCTTCGTGTGCTCCTTCTATTCAAAACGACAGGTTATGCATCATTTTTATTGCAAAAGCTTTATCTCCCGTAAAGATCACCTTTCTGAAGTAAAAAATAGAATAGCAAAACTATGAAAATACAATTACAACATATTATTGACCAGATCGAGGCCGGACAGTACGAAGAGGCTTATGAAGCCCTGAAGGTGATGAGAAAAGACCCGACACTTTCAGACGAGATTTTGGAAGTAGCAGAAATTGCAAGTATTGAAATCGGAGTGACCGAAAAGCGCAGGCAGTTGGAACCGAAGGGTGGTTTTTATGCAAAGAGCGCAGTATTAAGGCTGAAGGAAGCACAAGGCGATCCCGATGCGGCTGAACGACTCAGAGAGTTAAAGGAACAGATGAACCTTGCTATAGATGCGCAAGTCAATAGCAAAAACTGACAGCATAATCATTACTTAAGCGGTCAACAGCGATGCCGTCATGCGCTGCTGTTATTTGACTTTTCCGAAACACTTCTATTATTTTTAAGAGGGTGGTTACCGGGTAATGAACGGTATGGAACTGTTTATCGTATCGATAGTGCTCTTCCTTGGTGAACTATGAGTTTTTAGTATTTCCTGCACATTTTTGATCAGTGCGTTTCTTGTAAACAGTTTTTCTATAAGGTGTACACCATCACTGATTCCTCCGAAATCGGAAATGATACGTGCTGTATAGCCGGACATAAAAAGGGATTTCAAGTCAGGATCAGTTGCTTGCAGTATACTGAAGAGATCAGCTCCATTTCAAGCAGATGAACGCGTACTGCCCTCATCCTCTCAATACGCTTTCGTTCGTTGCAGTCAAGCAGAATGGCGATTACTCCTGCATGTTTACATCCCGTAAAATATTGCATATGCACCTCCCCCCAGAAAATCGAACTGTTTTTTTGTCTGAATCTCAGTTCAAAAAAATGGGTCAGGGATTGATTGGAGAGTATCTTGGCAAAAGCATCAACACTTTTCAACAGCTCCTCCTCCGGGATAAATTCACTGAATGCATGGCCAATAACTTCTTCTGGTGCATAGCCAAGGAGCCTCTCTACTGCAGGGATACATAAATGAACCTCCCATTTTTGTCGGCAACAAACACCAGCTCGGAGATTTGTTCTGTAATGGCACGAAACTTTTGTTCACTCTTGAGCAACGCCTCTTCTGTTTGCTTGCGCTCAGTAATATCCGTGCCGATTCCTCCGATTAATGCTTTATCGTTGATAACAATTCTTTTGCCCCTCAACAGAAACCAGCGGAATTCAGGGCCACCGCGAAGCAGAACTCTCAATTCCACAGACTCTTCAACGCCCCTGCCCAGAATTTTCTGCATCTGTTCTTCGACCAATGGCCGCTCATCCGGGTGGATGAGCTCTCTTACATCAGTTCCAGCGAAAGCAGATCGTAGATATTCGTACCAATGCACTCCTGTAAGCTTTTACCTATCCTGCAGGCAAAAGTCTTGTTGGTGTCAACGATTTGGCCGGAGCACTCCATAAGAAAAACCGATTCAGGATAGGAATCAAACAAGGCATCTACGTTTCGGAAGGATTGTTGTTTAATCGGGTCAGTAGATGCTCTCTTGTCACGCTCCTGGTTCTGCATGATGGTGTTGTTGATCAGATCATATTAAATTTTAATCCACCGTTGAAGCTTGTCGGATTTTCGGGCGGCCTGCATGACTTTCTGGATCATGAGACCGTCAGAAAAGCCTGCGGCATCATGAAGCCTCTTCTCCTGGTTCTTGAGCGCCTTGACAATCCGATGGGCAAGAAAGGCAAAGCCGACTGCGAAAATACCGTGAACGGCGAGGGATGACTGGCGGATTTTTTCCTGCAAAACAAGCTCGTCCCACGAGAGCATCGGTTCAACCAGTTTCCATCGGGGGGCATCAATGAGGCTGCGACCCACCTTTGCTTCGTCATTGGTAACCTCCCGCAACCGTCCAGCTCCATCAAGCCTTATGGTTTTAAGGCTGCCAACCACTTCAAAGGAGAACCAGGTGTAAGCACCAACGGTGGTGACGTGCATCACGGAAGAGCTGCCAAGGGCAACCGATGAGGGGCCGAAGGTCATCATCATGGCAAAGTGGTCATCCGACGTGACACGGCACGCCTTCCCCAACCTGTCGGGGCGATAGGGAATACTGGTTCCAAGGTTGCAGGAGACCTTCGAAATTTCGCCAACAAGGAAGCGGTTCAAGTCAATAAGATGGGATCCGAGGGCACCGAGGGCTCCCCCTCCTTTTTCGGCGTCACACCACCATGACCAGGGCATGTCGGGCCGATTGCGGGACGCAAGGTTCATAACGGCACGCACTTCGTACACTTTGCCAATCTCTCCGCTCTCAATCATCTGTTTCATGCAGCGAACCGCAGGATGAAAGCGGAGCTGATGGTCGATGAGCGCAAAACCGGGAGCTGTGGAGGCAACGCTAACCATTTCAGCAGCATCCGAAACATTGAGTGCAAAGGGTTTTTCGCAGAGTACACTTTTGCCGCTCTGGAGCACGCCGGTCACCATCTGCGTGTGCAGCCAGGTCGGCGTAGTGACGCAGACCAGATCAAGGTCGCAATGCAGCATGTCGCGCCAGTCGGCAAAGCCCTTCTGAATATCGAACATCTTCATGAACTTCTGGCGATGCAGCTCGGTCGGGCTTGCCACGGCGGCAAGCTCCACATTTTCTATCAGTGAAAAGGCCGGGGCTTGGGCAATTCTCGACCAGCCACTTCCGATAAAGCCTACTTTTATCTTTTTCGTCATAATTTTTCACAAAAAAAGGGTGACCGAAATCACCCTTTGTAACATTGCAACTGAAGTCAAAACAAATTACTCAACCAAGCTGTTGCGCCTTTGCAAGTCGGGCTTTTTCTATGTAAGTCTTCTGGATATCGCGCGAAACGTTATACGCCTTTGAAAGGCTGTCGGAGCTCCAGAGCCTTGCGTCGAAGGCCATACAGATATTGCGCAAAAACGGAATGCCAGCCTCGGTTACCCGAACGCTTTTGTCGCCCAGAACAACGATACCGTCGTTCTGCATGTCTTCGAGCCGGTAGAGGGCTATGTCAAGCTCATCGGTGTAAAGCTTGGGATCTTCCCATGATGTCTCCTGCTTGCACATCAGGTTGAGAATATGGCGGCGAAGCACCAGATCTTCGTCTGTCAGCAGGTGACCACGATGGAGCGGGAATCGTCCTTCGTTGACGGCCTTGATATAGGATTCATCATCGCGCTCGTTCTGTGCAAATGCGTACCAGGTGTCGCTGATGGAGGATGATCCAATCGCCAGCATCATCTGTGTGGTATTTTCCGTATAGCCCATGAAGTTACGGTGCAGTGTCCCGTTTTTTGCAGCAACGAAGAGCGCGTCACCTTCGATGGCGAAATGGTCCATGCCAATTTCGTGATAACCGATGGATTCAAGCATGGCGCTTCCCTTGTCGTAGAGCTCCTGCTTGACGTCGCCGACAGGCAAGTCTGACTCCTTGAACTTCCGCTGTCCTTCGTACATGTGCGGGTTGTGGCCGTATGCATAAAAAGCAAGGCGGTCAGGTTTCAGCTCCATCACCTTCTGGATGGTGTCGGTAATGGTGGCCATCGTCTGCTTGGGCAGACCGTATACAAGGTCAAAATTGACTGAGGTAAAGCCGATTTCGCGAGCCAAGTCAACCTTTTCCTTGACCAGCTCGAAGGACTGAAGGCGGTTGATCTCCTGCTGCACTATCGGGTCGAAATCCTGTATACCGAAACTCATGCGGCGGAATCCGACACTGTAGAGCGCTTCGAGGTGCTCCCTTGAGGTTGACTTGGGATTGGTCTCAAAGCTGAACATGTAGTTGTCCATCTTGTTGACATGCTTGCAGATACCATCTATGAGCCTGACAAGATTTTCAGGGCTGAAAAAGGTTGGGGTGCCGCCGCCTATGTGCAGCTCCTTGACGTTGAGACGACCGGGGAAAACATCAATATACATCTGCCACTCTTTGAGCAGTGCCTCAAGGTAGGGTGTTTCGTAGGAGTGATCCTGGGTGCGATGGGCGTTGCAGCCGCAGAAGTAGCAGTGGTTCTCACAGTAGGGAATGTGAATGTACAGACTGATTCCGGTGGTCTCGTTGCTGTCGTTAAAACCCTTTACCATCGCATCTTTCCACTGTTCCTGGGTAACACCGTCGGTGCTCCATGAGGGAATGGTGGGATAACTGGTGTAACGGGGGCCGGGATTGCTGTACTTTACTGCGAGATTGGTTGCCATTGTTATCTTTCCTCTGCAAGTATTATTTTTTTAAATTGGTTCTCGTGAAAATACATAAAACTCGGCAATTTCATAAATCATTAGCCTATAAACTGCCTTGCAATACCTCTTCCCCAAGGCTCGCACAGTTGCGCTACAGATATGTCGTCCACGAAGGGATTTTTATCAAGACGCCGCAACAATCGAAACCCGTAATGCCGCTCCTGAAGAGCTTATATTCTCAAATTACATATTGATCAATTATATCAACGAACCTTTCTATGAAACAAAAAACAGACGCTGATCAAAGGCCGGTTGTAGGCATCATCATGGGTTCCGATTCAGATTTCGACATCATGAGGGAGGCTTCACTGGTCTGTGAGGAGTTCGGTATTGCCTCCGAGATCTCCGTTATTTCAGCACACCGGACACCGCATGACCTCGAAAACTATGCCACGTCAGCCATTGAGCGCGGCCTTAAGGTTATTATCGCCGGAGCTGGCGGGGCGGCGCATTTGCCAGGCGTTACTGCGGCCATGACGCTTCTGCCGGTTATCGGTGTGCCGATTTTCAGCAAAAAACTCAACGGTCAAGACTCGCTCTACTCCATTGTGCAGATGCCTGCGGGAATTCCTGTGGCGACAGTCGGCATTGATAATGCCCGGAATGCCGCCCTGCTTGCCGTCCAGATTCTTGCGCTCTCTGATGAAGCGCTAATGACGGCCCTGTTGGAGTTCCGCAAAAAACTTGCTGACGGATCCCGGCAGAAAACTGCCAAAATCCGCGAAAAGCTCCATGCAAAAAGCTGATTTCTGGATAGAAAGCCTCCAGCTTGCACCGCATCCGGAAGGGGGATATTACCGAGAAACATACCGGAGCGAAGGTTTGTACCCCTTTACGGATGCCACTGCGTTCAATGGCCCGCGCACTTATGCAACGGCCATCCATTATCTCCTGCAGGGTAAGGATTGCTCAAAACTGCACAAGATCCATTCCGATGAACTCTGGTTTTTTCATGCCGGTCATCCCCTGAAGGTGCACATTTTTCCGGGGAGCGGTAAAGCCTCCAACTTTACGCTTGGCCTCGCGCCAGATCAGGGGCATATCGTGCAGGGTGTCGTCCCGGCTGAGAGCTGGTTCGGCGCCTCCCTTGCGACTCCTGAAGATGAACATTACGCGCTGGTGAGCTGCGTGGTAGCGCCGGGCTTCGATTTTCGCGACTTTGCTTTTGCCGACAGAACGACACTGCAAAAAAAATTCCCCCGGCACACTGAATTAATTGAGCGCCTCACCTGACAAGAAACAGCATTACCATAGCACGCTATGTTGCGTAATAGAAAAAAATGCAGCCAAAACAAACTGCATTGCACGAAAAACTGTTAAATAGCGTCATAAAGCTGAATGCATCGCTTTGGCATGCAAAAAAAAGAGTATACATTCACCCTTTTCACGGGAAAGGTAAAAACAAGGACATGAAAAAAAGGGTTGTGATTGTAGGTGGAGGATTTGCAGGACTGAATGCGGCCAGGATACTTGGCAATAAAAAAGATATTGAGATTACCCTTATCGACCGGAAGAACTACCACCTCTTTCAGCCGCTGCTCTATCAGGTTGCCATGGCGGCGCTTGGTGAGGGCGATATTGCCGCCCCGCTGCGGAACATGCTGGCAAACTACCAGAACATCACGGTCTTCAAGGGTATTGTCGATCGCATTGATGTTGAGAATAAAACCGTCATAACCGATTTCAAAGATATCCCTTACGATTATCTGGTACTTGCCTGCGGTGTCCAGCACCACTATTTCGGGCATAACGAATGGGAAGAGTTTGCTCCCGGGTTGAAAACCCTTGCACAGGCCAAGGAGATTCGCCGTCGGGTGATGGAGGCATATGAACGGGCTGAACGGACAACGGATTTCGTCGAACGCAAAAAACTGCTCACCTTTGTCATTGTCGGTGGCGGGCCGACCGGTGTGGAACTGGCGGGCTCGATTGGCGAAATGAGCCGGTACACGCTCTCAAGATTTTATAGGAACATTGACCCCAAGCTTACCCGTATTTTTATTGTTGAAGCGGCTCCGCGCATTCTTGGCTCTTTTTCTCCCGATCTTGCCAGCAAGGCGACCCGATCGCTTGAAAAACTGGGCGTGCAGGTCTGGACAAACAGTATGGTAAGCGATGTTGATGAAAACGGTGTACAAATCGGCAATGAACGCATCGAAGCGGCAACGGTACTCTGGGCGGCCGGCGTCACCGCCATTGAGATTGGCAAAACAATGGCCGGGGTGGAAACTGATCGGATAGGACGAATCGTGGTCAGTGAAGATCTCAGCATACCAAATCATCCGGAAATCTTTGTCGGAGGTGACCTTGCGCACTTTGTTTCGGAAGATGGAACTCCCCTGCCAGGCCTCGCGCCTGTTGCCTTGCAACAGGGACGGCTCATCGGCAAAAACATTGTGCTTGATATAAAAACAAAAGCAAGAAAGCTCTTCCGCTACCGCGACAAGGGGCAAATGGCCACCATCGGCAAAAACAAGGCTATTGTTGAATTCGGCAGTCTGAAGTTTGATGGTATTCTTGCCTGGTTTACCTGGCTGCTGGTGCATATCTACTTTTTGACCAGCTTCCGTCACCGGGTCTTTGTGCTGCTGCAGTGGGGATGGTCGTACTTCACCTTCAGCTATGGCGCCCGCCTGATCATCAACCGGGAGTGGCGTTTCTATCCTGATGCCGACCCCTGCGCACTTCGGTCAGAAAAGGAGGAGAAGGAGTGAAAAAAAAGAGCCTTATCGAGATCATCACTGGCCTGCTTCTTGGAAGCACGTTTATCGGTATCGCCCTCTATCTTCTCTTTTTTCCTGACATCTCCCCTGCGGGAATGAAACAGGATCTTCGCCTTTATGCCCTGCTGACCGGCGCTTATGGTATCTGGCGCATTATCCGCGTCTGGCTTGCCTGGAAAGAAGCGCAAGAAAATGTTTGAAAGCATGGTTATTCATTATTATAATCAACCATTTTACCAACCCTCAGAAACGAGCATGAAAAAAGTGGCTGTAAACCAGGAAACCGAACAGGAGCTTTTTTTTCATAATTATGCCCGGCTTCCCATTGCCGTAACGCATGGCGAAGGGGTCTGGCTCGTCAGCGATAACGGAACCCGTTATCTTGACATGATTTCGGGCATAGGCGTCAATGCCCTTGGTTATGGCGACCAGCGTCTGGTGGAAGCAATAAGCACTCAGACCTCAAAGCTCATCCATGCCTCCAATCTTTTCATGATGGAACCGCAGTTTGAGCTTGCCGCAAAACTGCTTTCACTCTCCGGCCTTTCAAAGGTCTTTTTTGCCAACAGCGGCACAGAAGCCATTGAGGCTGCTATCAAGATCGCAAGAAAATGGGCTGGCCTGGCGGGCGATACTGATAAAAAAGAGGTGCTCTCACTGAGCAACTGTTTTCACGGCAGAACGTACGGAGCCATGTCGCTGACGGCAAAACCAAAATATGTTGACGGCTTTGAGCCGCTGCTGGCGGGAACCGGCATGATTGCCTTCAACGATATCGCTGACCTTGAAGCAAGGGTTTCAGAAAAAACTGCGGCTGTTTTTATTGAGGTGGTTCAGGGCGAGGGTGGCATTCACCGTGTGTCGCAGTCCTTTATTGACCGACTGAAGGAGCTTAGAGAGCAATACAACTTCCTCATCATCGCCGATGAAATTCAGTCGGGCTGCGGAAGAACTGGTACATTTTTCAGCTATACACCGCTTAATGCCGATCCCGATCTGGTCTGCCTTGCCAAACCGCTTGGTGGCGGACTCCCCCTCTCTGCCGTTATCGGGAGCGAAAAAGTTGCTGATGTTTTGACCTACGGCAACCACGGCACCACCTTTGGCGGCAACCCGGTTGCTTGCGCCGCAGGAATTGCCATGATCAAGGCGATCGAAGAGGATAACCTGATAAAGCACGCTGTGGAAATTGGCACCTTTATCCATGATGCGGTGCAAAAACTGGCAGCAAAACATCCGCAGATTCTTGAGATACGCCAGTATGGCCTGATGGTGGGCATCACGGTCGACAAGGAGGCAAAACCGTACGTCGGTAAAGCGCTGCAGAAGCAGGTGCTTATCAATGCCACCAGCATTAACGTTATCCGCCTTCTTCCACCCCTCACAATCAGCAAGGAAGAGGCTCAACACTGTATTACTGTACTTGATGAAATCTTCACAGAAGAAACAGCAGAACAAACAAAAGCCGAAGCAAGCTGCTGAAATCGCCGCCACAATGCCCCTTGAAGCAATCAACTACATCATGATTGCCCTCGGGGCTCTGGTAATAGCAGCAAGTTACTGGGGGATGTACCTGGAGCGGGAAGTTAACGGATTTTTTACCCTTTTCATAAGCCCCGTAACGCTTATCGGAGCTTATCTCTGGGTTGCCTTTGGCGTGCTCTACCGCCCGAAACCCGCAAAAAAGCAATCGGTTTAGTCGAGCTGAAAACGGATCGGGACGGTAAACCACACTTTTATGGGGCTGCCGTTCTGAATGCCGGGATAGTATCTCGACTCCATCACAGACTTGAGGGCAACGGCATCGAATATTTCACAGTCAGCCGGGATGCGCTTCATAACCTTTGCCTTGATGGGGCGACCATCTTCACCAATAAGAACACTGACAAAAACCTTTCCGGTAATACCCGCAGTTCTTGCCATCTCAGGATAGGCGGGTTTTTTCTGGTCGAGAAAACCGGGCATTTTTTCACAAGGCACAAACAGCGGCACCTCATCACCCGGAGAGCCACTTCCACTTCCTGAACCTGACTGTATCGCCTGTTTCAGCTCTTTCTGTGTGGCAAGAGTCTGCTGCTTGGGCGCTTCATCCTGGCTGACCTGCTTGATTTTGCCGACATTGGGCGGTGCAGGAGTTGCTGTAGACGACGGCGTTACCGGAACCGGTTCGGGGATATCAAGCGGAGGGGGCGGCGGAAGCTGCGTCACACTGGTCACCACTTCATAACACTCAATCATGGGTTTGTCATCATTGCCGAACAACCCGGTCAATGAAACCAGTTTCTGCCAGTTGGCCGTGACAAGCCAGAATATGCCAAGAAGCACGATGGCCGTAATGACCCCGTGGCTGAGAAAAAGATGTGCCTGACGGCGAAGCACAAGATTGCCGTACGACAACTGCCGTAAACGATCGGTATCAAGAAACTCCTCCTGGAAAGACCAAGAAAGGGCTTTCCTGCGAGCTTGATGATGCATGTTATCAAGTTTTGAAGACACCTGAACGAACTCCTTTTCTGATTCCTCTCCTGATTAAATAGCCCTTTGTATTTCGACTGCATCCTGATCTGTATAGTCATCCAGACTGAACCGGTCGATTTTCATAAGGTTCAGTTCGTCAATAATATCAACCAGATGTTTGTACTTCGCCTTTTCGCTGATCTTGACGACAATGACCAGTTTTGCATTTGCCGCCGTCTGTTGCCTGATGAGCTGGCGCAACTCGCTGCTCAAGGCCAACTGGTGGCTGTCGCGGGTATCGTAGAGAGGTATTTTCCGGGGAGCTTCTTTGCCCAGCGAGCAATAGACCATAACGTTATCGGCAACCCTGAGTGTCATCACGTTTAACTCGGCAACCTTCACTTCAGCCCTTTCCGGTGGAATATTGATCTCCATCGTATTGGATTTTGAAAAGGTTGTCGTCAGCATAAAAAAGGTCAGCAAAAGAAATGCCACATCAACCATCGGTGTCATGTCGAGATGAAACCCGATCCTTTTTGAATGCTTTCTCCCTTTTTTTTGAGAACGGCGTCCATTTGGAGAATCAACAACACCCATCAGTGAACCTCCCTTTCAAGCACGGTAATGAGGTTGAAGGTGAGCATATTTGCCTTTTTGTACACCTTGATGACATGGTTCACGGCGTCAAAACCGGCATTGGCATCAGCGCGTATCACCGGACGAAGTTTCTGGTCGGCAAAGCGAGCCATGACAACAAACCGGTCGAGTTCATCGCGTTCAACCCTGAAATTTTCGGCAAGCTTGAATTTTTTCAGGGAATCCGCAACAGCGATCGCACTGAACCCTGCTTTCTGAAGCTTGGGTTTGACCACGGAATTAAAAATTTTTACCCTCGACTGCTGTGAGGAAACCCCCATAAAAAAGGTGTTGTCGCCACCAACCGTCACCGTCAAAACATCTGACTCAGGAAGCTTCACCTGCGAATGAGATGAGGGTAGATCAATTTTTACAACCTCGGGAGGACGAAATTTGGTGGTCAGCATGAAAAAGGTCAACAGAAGAAATGCGACGTCCACCATCGGCGTCATATCGATCCGGAACCCGACCCGTTTAGCCTTTATTCTCGACATCAGCGTTTATTCCGGTTTACCGGTTCCGAGAGTCTGTATAATATAAAAGGCCGCCTCATCAATCATGTAGCTGAAACGATCAACCCTGCTGGTAAATACGTTATAGGTAACAATGCCCATAATACCGCCAAGAATGCCGATCGCGGTATTAAAGAGCGCCTCGGAGATACCAAGCGAAAGTTGCACGGCATCAGGTGCACCACTGGTCGCCATGGCCGCAAAGGCACGGATCATACCAAGCGTTGTTCCAAGAAGACCGACCATGGTGGATATGGAGGCTATGGTGGATATGGCTACAAGGTTTTTTTCGAGCAGCGGCATTTCCATGACCGTGGCCTCCTCGACAGCCTTTTCCATATCACTGATCTTTTTTTCGCGGTCAGTGACGTTATAGGAGACAAGCATTTTATAGCGTTGAAGCACTGAGCGCAGAACAGCGGCAAGAGAGCTTTGATGATCGTCACACTTGGCAATGGCCTGATCAATTGAGCCGTTGTCGATATCCTGTTTGAGGCTCCGCACAAATTCCGGAATATTTCCCTTTCCCGCAGCTTTGTTCAGGGCAATGATCCGTTCGACGATATAGGCAACCAGCATCAAAATAAGCGCCATAAGGACGGAGACAACCGGACCGCCTTTCCATATAGCATGAAAGATCGACTCCGGCGGAGTAGTGCCCATCCAGACATAGAAGCCCAGAGAGACCGCGTAGGTTACTGCAATGAGTATCCCCGTAAAAAAACCCTGTTTCATAGACTCTTATTTTTTTTGACTATTCTTATAGATTAACGAAGCGTTATGAACCACTCTGCAATTTGCTATACTGTGATGCAGATTTGAAAACATATAAAACCGCCACATAAAAACAGGATAAATGAAAACCCGGCATCCGATCCTGAGCCTCAAAAAAAGCTTACCACCAAAACCCGGTCAAGATTTCAAGGTTACAAAGTGTGAAGTTAGTAAATAAGCTGGTAATTTGTCAACAGTAATCGATCATTCAAGGAAAAAAAGCACGTGTTCCTGCAACAATATTTCAGACAAACAGGCGCATGATCCCTCCCGCAATTGTTGACGAGGTTCGCCATACGGCAGACATTGTTGAGGTTATCTCTGATTACCTGAAACTTCAGCCTTCTGGACGCAACTACAAGGCGCTCTCTCCCTTTACGGTGGAGAAAACCCCCTCATTTTTTATTTTTCCAGATAATCAAATATACAAGTGCTTTTCAACCGGCAAGGCAGGCAACATCTTCTCTTTTGTGATGGAGATGGAAAAGCTCTCCTTTCCTGAAGCGGTTGAACTGGTTGCCCGGCGATCAGGCTTTGATCTCACCCGATTTACCGAAAAAAAAGAGCCAAAATCGGCACATGAAGAGAGCCTGACCGAAACCCTCCGCTGGGCGGCGAAGTTCTTTTATGGAAAACTGGCAAGCGGTGAGGGAAAAGCCGGTTATTCCTACCTTGAAACTGAGCGGGGGTTGACGGAAAAAACGATCAAAAGCTTCGGCCTCGGTTATGCTCCCGACGCTTGGGATCATCTCTTTACCGAAGCAAAACGGGCAGGCATTGCGCAGGAACACCTGGTTGATCTCGGCCTCATAACAGCAAAAAAACAGGGAAACTCATGGTATGACACCTTCCGCAACAGGGTGATCTTTCCCATTTTTTCTGTTGGCGGCCAGGTCGTCGGCTTTGGAGGGCGTACCCTTGAGAAGGATAGTCAAGCACCAAAATATCTCAACTCACAGGAGAGCAAGCTCTTTGAAAAATCAAAACTTCTCTATGGACTTCACGCGGCCAAAAACGAGATCCGGCGAAAAGAGACCGCTATACTTGTTGAAGGGTACATGGATGTTCTGGCCCTGCACCAGGCCGGCTTGACCAATGCTGTGGCCTCGTGCGGCACTTCACTGACCCGCTACCAGGCAAAAATTCTGACCCGTTACACCAGCCGCGTGCTCTTCATGTATGATGCCGACCCTGCGGGTCAAAAGTCAATGATGAGCGGAATCGATATCCTTCTTGCTGAAAACCTCACTCCCTTCGTCATCATGCTTCCAAAAGGTGACGATCCCGACAGTTTTGTGCGTCGTGAAGGAGGTCAACAATTTCTGCAGTTCGCTGAAGAGCAAATGCTTTCGTTTCTGGATTTTCAACTCCGCTTCTTTAATGAATCGGGAAATTTCGAGCAACCCGAGATAAAAGCAAAAGCGATCAGGACAATGGTACAGACGATTGCCCTGATTCCCGACCATATCCGCCAGGAACTCTATCTGCAGGAACTGTCAAAAAAACTTGATATCACTCTTTTCGCTCTCAAGGAGCTTCTGGGAAGCAAAGAGGCCGAAGAGGAAAAAAAGAGATCGGCGGTCGAAAGCCGGCAAGATGTTTCTCCGCCACACAAGCCTGAGGCAGAGCTCTCCGTACTCGAAAAGACCTTTTTGAAATCGCTGCTTGAAAGCACCTTGTATGGAAATACCGTGCTCGAATTTGCAGCTTCACATGAAGAGATGCTGGAATTGCCACACCGGGTGGCGCAGCAAATTTTTGCGCATCTTATCCGCCGCTACCAGTCCATTGCCGACAATCCTGAAGAGAGAATAGACATTACGACAGAGATCGGTTTGTTCAGCCATCCCGAATCAAGGGATCTTGCATTCGGCTTGCTGATTGAGCAGCCTGTCAGCAAAAAGTGGCTCGAACAATCCAATGTCCACGCCGATAACGCAAAACGGTGCCTTGCAATGTTCCTTGACGCATTCAAAAACCTTATTCTGGAACCGCTGATCAGCCAGAAAAACCGGCTCACCGAAAGCATTCGTCTTGAAAACGATACCGAGCGCGAAATTGAGCTTTTGAGGGAGAAGATTGTGCTCGATAAAAAAATCCAGAAAACCTCGCGTGATCTCAAAAAGATGATAACAACCATCCTTGAAAACAGTTGAGTGATCCTTTTACCCGATTCTCCCCGCACCATTCAGATGCAGGGAGTGTGGTCAAACAGCTTATACGCTATACCCTTCGATAGGGTTACGCAGGCAAAGCGCCTTGATCTCCTCTCGAACAGTGCGACAAACCTCCTGGGAATCAGCCTTTTCAGCAGACGAGATAACCCTGTCGATAAGCTCTGCGATAAGGGTGCTGTCGGCTTCCTGCATCCCTCTTGTCGTCATAGCCGGGGTGCCGATGCGGATGCCGCTCGTCACAAAGGGCGACTTGTCGTCAAAAGGCACCATATTCTTATTGACGGTTATGCCTGCCGCGTGCAGCAGGTTCTCGGCAACCTTGCCGGTAACGTTCTTGTTGCGCAAGTCAAGCAGCATGAGATGGTTTTTGGTACCACCGCTGACAATGTTATAGTCAAGAGCCATAAACTTTGCCGCCATAGCTGCAGCATTTTTGATGACCTGGGCAGCATAGTCGCGGAAGGCAGGCTGAAGCGCCTCACCGAAAGCAACCGCCTTGCCGGCGATGATGTGCATGAGGGGGCCGCCCTGAATGCCCGGCATCACTTCAGCATCCATTACCTCAGACATCATTTTCAGCCGTGAACCGCTCTTCGTCTTGATGGTAATGCCCATGGGATTTTCGAAGTCGGAGCCCATCATAATCATGCCACCCCTCGGACCACGAAGGGTCTTGTGGGTCGTGGTGGTCACAAAATGGCAGTGCGGAATGGGGTCACCGAGAAAACCGGCCGCAATCAGCCCGGCAGGATGAGCAATATCAGCCATCAAAAAGGCGCCTATCTTGTCGGCAATTGCCCTGAATGCCTTGACATCAAAACCCTGTGAATAGGCACTTGCACCGCAGATAATAAGTTTCGGCCGAACCTGCAGGGCAAGCTCCTCAACCTTGTTCATGTCAATGCAGCCCGTCTGGCGATCGACACCATAGGAGTGCGCTTCGAACATCTGGCCGGAAAAATTGACCGAGCTTCCGTGGGTCAGATGGCCTCCGTGCGACAAATCAAGCCCCATGATACGGTCGCCGGGTTTCAGTACAGCAAAAAGAACCGCCATGTTGGCACTTGAACCGGAGTGGGGCTGCACGTTGACATAGTCGCAGCCAAAGAGCTTTTTGGCCCGGTCGCGAGCGAGGTTTTCAGCTACATCGACATATTCGCAACCGCCATAATAGCGTTTGCCAGGGTACCCTTCGGCGTATTTATTGGTCATCACCGATCCGCACGCCTGCATGACCGCACGGCTGGTGAAGTTTTCAGAAGCGATCAGTTCAAGCGTTTCGGTCTGCCGCACCATTTCGCTGGCAATTGCATTAAAAAGCTCTTTATCCTGCACTTGAAGGATATCGGTATCCATCGTCTCTCATTCCTTTTCCTGACGGAAGTTTACGGGTTGGTTGGTGTTTTTTCAAAATGAGCGCTCTCTGCCGTACATGAACAGCCAAGAATATGGCCAAGCTTGTCGCGCTTTGTGTCGAGATAGAGTTGATTCATGGGGTTTGAGGCAATCTCAAGCGGAATACGCTCAACAATTTCAAGGCCGTACCCCTCAAGACCGACCACTTTTTTCGGATTATTGGTCATCAGCTTCATTTTGCGCACACCAAGATCCTTGAGAATCTGTGCTCCAATACCATAGTCGCGCAAATCAGCTTTGAATCCAAGCTGTTCATTGGCTTCGACTGTATCAAACCCTTCGTCCTGAAGATTATAGGCTTTCAGTTTATTGATCAGGCCAATACCCCGTCCCTCCTGCATAAGATAAACCAGCGCACCGCGTCCCTCTTGTTCAATCATGCTGAGGGCAGAAGCGAGCTGATTGCCACAATCGCAACGCAGGGAGGCAAAGGTGTCGCCGGTAGCACATTGCGAATGAACCCGGACAAGAACCGGCTCGTCCGTGGTAATATCCCCTTTCACAAGAGCGACATGGTTCTGCTGGTCGGTAAACGATTCGTAGGCGATCAGCCTGAACTCCCCGTACACGGTCGGCAGTCTCGATTCGACCGCCCGATGCACCAGTTTATTGCGCTGCATCTGATAGACAACAAGTGACTTGATGGTAATAAGCTTCAGGCCGTACTTCGCCTTCAGCTTGATCAGTTCCGGAAGCCTTGCCATGCTGCCATCATCATTGAGAATCTCGCAGAGCAATCCGACCGGGCTGCAACCCGCAAGACGGGCAAGATCAACCGCAGCTTCTGTATGGCCAACACGCCTGAGAACACCACCATCCATAGCCCGGAGGGGGAAAATATGACCGGGACGGGAAAAATCGTCAGCTTTCGAAGCGCGATCACCAAGCATTTTGATGGTCATGAACCTGTCGTAGACTGAAATGCCGGTGGTTACACCTTCGGCAATTGCATCAACCGATACGGTAAAGTTGGTCTCGTGCTGGGAGGTGTTTCTTTGCACCATAGGATCAAGTTGCAACTCTTTGGCGCGCTCCATGGTAACCGCCACACAAAGAAGACCCCGCGCCTCCTTCGTGATAAAATTGATCATATCATAGCTCACGCGGTCGGCAGCGCCAATAAAATCGCCTTCATCCTCACGATCCTCGTCATCAATGACAATGACCAGTTTTCCCTGGCGAATATCCTCAAGCGCAGCATCAATCGTATCGAAATTCTTTTTATCCATACCCCTTTATTACACCTTTTTGCAAGACAGAGAAGAGACGAAGAGATGGTAATGTAAAAAAAATCCTGAACCATTTTCATGAGGCAAAAAAAGAAGCATCGCGAGCCGCAATCCGATGCTTTGAGAAGCATCGGCATTTTTGTATAATGCAGCGGCTTTCATATAAAAGGTGAATTTTTCCTTTACAGCTCTGCCCTGAAGCACCTTAAACCTGATCAAAATTGCATGACCATTCAAGCTTCCGACCTGACGCAGGAGGTTACTGACCTTTCCAGAAAATTCCCAAAAGAGTGGCTTTTAAGGGCCAAACAGAACGGATTTTCCGATTTTCAGCTTGCTACCATATTTAATACTTCAGAGCCATCCATAAGGGCGCTGAGAAGAGCATACGGCATTGAATCAGTCTTTAAAACCGTCGATACCTGTGCGGCAGAATTCGATGCAAAAACGCCTTATCACTACTCAACATACGAGGACGAGAACGAGTCGGTCTCTTCTGACCGGAAAAAAGTCATTATTCTCGGAGGCGGCCCGAACAGGATTGGCCAGGGAATTGAGTTTGACTACTGCTGTGTGCAGGCGGTCTTCGCCCTCAGGGAGGCTGGCTATGAAACGATCATGGTCAACTGTAATCCCGAAACGGTTTCGACCGATTACGATATAGCCGACAAACTCTACTTTGAACCGCTCACCTTTGAAGACACCATCCGCATCATAGAGCATGAAAAGCCTCTCGGTGTTATTGTCAGCTTTGGAGGCCAGACGCCACTGAAACTCTCTGCAAAACTTCATGAGGCTGGTGTTACCATTCTCGGCACCTCTTCAAAAGGAATCGATCTGGCGGAAGACCGCAAGAAATTCGGTGCGCTGCTTGAAGAGCTTCAGATTCCCCATCCTGAATATGGAACAGCCATCAGCTTTGATGAGGCGCGGGAGATCACCAAAAGAATCGGCTACCCTGCCCTGGTGCGACCAAGCTACGTGCTTGGCGGACGAGCCATGAAAATTGTCTACAGCGACGACTCGCTGAAAGAGTATATCGACCAGGCGCTCTTTATTACTGAAAAATATCCGCTGCTTATCGACCGTTTTCTTGAAACCGCCGTTGAGTTCGATATTGATGCTCTTGCCGACACCACGGACTGCGTTATCAGCGGCATCATGCAGCATGTTGAGGCCGCAGGCATTCACAGCGGCGACTCTACCTCGATTTTGCCCTACTACGACATCAGCCCGAAGGTCATCGCCACCATGAAGGCCTATACCCGCACACTGGCAAAAAACCTGAAGGTTGTCGGCCTGATGAACATTCAGTATGCTGTACAGAATGAGAGCGTCTATGTGATTGAGGTCAATCCGAGAGCCAGCCGGACCGTTCCGTTTGTCGGCAAAGCAACTGCTATCCCGGTTGTGAAAATCGCCACCCGCGTAATGCTGGGTGAGAAGCTCAGCGACCTGCGCAAGGAATATGACCTGAAGGATTGCGACGAACTTGGCATGAAGCACATGGCCATCAAGGAACCAGTCTTCCCTTTCTCCAAGTTTGTCAAATCAGGGGTCTACCTTGGCCCCGAAATGCGTTCAACCGGCGAAGCCATGAGCCTTGCCAACGAGTTTCCGGAAGCCTTTGCCAAGGCCTACCAGGCGGCAAACATGCATCTTCCCCTCTCCGGTGCGGTCTTTATCAGCGTCAACGATCTGGATAAAAATCCGCGCATTCTTGCTATTGCCAAAGCGCTCTACCGCATGGACTTTGATCTGGTTGCCACAGCCGGAACCCACAGCTTCCTGACAGAGAACGGCATTGAGTGCAAGAAGGTCTTCAAGGTAGGCGAAGAGGGACGCCCGAACATTTTCGACATCATCAAGCATGGCAAGATCAACTTTGTCATCAACACGCCAAGGGGTGAAAAAGCACTGCACGATGAGGAGGCCATAGGAGCAGCATCAGTGCTGAGCAATGTCCCCTTTGTCACCACCATTGAGGCTGCAGAAGCATCGGTACAGGCTATCGACTGCATCCGCCACCAGGAGTTCGGAGTCAAGAGCCTTCAGGAGTATGCCTCCTACCGCAACAAATAGAGGGAGAACAAGAGATATCAATGCGCCTCCGTCAAAAAGAGGCGCCACAAAACAAAGGTTGACCATGCAGGTAACACATCAGAAACATCTCGACGAGTCCATACAACTTGAACTGAACCTTGCAACGCTCTACACCATCTTTAATGATGCTTTTGCGGAAGATGAAGATTTCTGGTGGGAGCTGGCCATGGAGGAAAGAGGTCACGCAGCCCTGCTTCAGCAGGAAAAAAAACAGCCCCAGCAAAGCGAGTTTTTTCCGGAAAACCTGTTAGCCAAAGACTTGCAATCGCTCATTGATACCAATACAAGAATCACTCAACTGATCAGCAACTACAAAGAGCATGTACCTTCAAGAGGCGATGCACTGAAAACGGCATATAATCTTGAAGTGGCGGCTGGAGAATCCCATTACCAGCATTTTCTTGACAGCCCCACAAACTCCCCTGCCGCAAATATTTTCAAACAGCTCAACCAGGAAGATTGCGATCATGCCGCAAGAATCCTTCAATATATGCAGAAAAATCTCATTGCGTAAGAGCCAGTCGTCTCTCTTTTCAGGGAAGCGTGACAAACTTTTGATCACAATTCCCTTGCCCGTCAATCAGTAGTTCACTGTAGCGTTGCGGAGTGTAACGGAAACTGCCTCCATTAACAAAGGTTATTCCCTGAGCCGCATAAAACTGAAAACGGTGAAAATGACCATGCAGTACCAATTTTGCATCCATAGCCTTCATGAGGGCGAGAAACTCTTCGCGGTTTTTCAGCTCCATGGTCCAGTCAAAAGCCTGATCGAGCAGAGAGTCAGTTCCATAGACCCTGTAGGCATGATGGCAAAGTCCGATAACGAAACACCCTCTCAATGAGGCCAGCACACTTTCACGACTGAGTGCACGCAACTGTCCGGGGCTGATAACACCTCTGGCTCCCAGTGGATTATCGGCAGGATACCAGGGATAGACAGAATTCAGTGCGACAAAAGCGATCTTAACCGAAGGATAGTTGATGATCTTGACAAAGGGAAATGCCGCATTCCCCCTCTTCTCTCCGGTTATCAGCTCCTGAAAAAACAGGCAAAACTCTGCCATCTTGCGCTCAAAAACTTTTTTCCTGACCGACTGAAGAGGGTTCAGTGCATTATAAAAGCGCATCTCCTCTTCAAGATTGATCAGATCGTGGTTACCGACAATAACGGTTGTCTTTTCCCAATGATACAAACCATGGCTTTCCAGTTTTTCCCGGACAATACGCCAGTCCGCCGGATCAGCATTGTTGCTCAGATCCCCTGAAATGACAAGATGATCGAACCCTGCTGTATTGAAATGGGCAAGCAGACGATCAAAGTCCTGGAGCTGACGGCGATCCTGTCTACCGGAAAAATGAAGATCCGATATATGCGCTATTGTTAAAGTTTCTGTAATCAATTTTTTTTGGGTTGCGATTTTAAATTCTAAAACAGTAAATTGGCTATACGTTGTCAACCCGGCATTAACCAACCTGCCACAAAAAGCATCAAGATTATTGCCTTTCTTTAAACCTGCTGATACAATGGCAAATACCTTCCATTATCAACTATGCAAAATAAAATAACATCCCTTAAAGAACTGTCAAGAAATCTCTGGTGGTCGTGGGATACTGAAGCAAAACAAATTTTCGAAGAGCTCTCTCCCCTCCTCTGGGAAAGAAATAATCATAACCCGGCCGAACTGTTACAGCACATCTCCAATGATGAGCTGCAGGCCCGATGTCAGTTCGAATATGGGAAAAAAATAGATACGGTCTATTCACGCTTTACCGCCTACATGAACGAAAAAGAGACCTGGGCGGCAAAAAACGCACCTGAACTGGTAAAAAAACCGGTAGCCTATTTCAGTGCAGAGTTCGGTATTCATGAAAGTGTAAGAATTTATTCCGGTGGACTCGGTGTTCTTGCAGGAGACCACCTGAAATCAGCCAGTGACTTGGGTATCAACTTTATTGGCATCACCCTGTTTTACAAAGAGGGCTACTTCCGCCAGTACCTCAATCACGATGGATGGCAGATGGAAAACTATCCCCTTCAAAATCCTGAAAGCCTGCCCATAGAAAAAGTGACCAATGCTGACGGCAATGATCTGATCATTTCGGTCAATATAGCACAAAGTGAAGTTTTTGCACAGGCATGGCGCCTCAAGGTTGGCCGCGCTACGCTTTATCTGCTCGATACCAATATAGCGGCCAATGAACCTCATTACCGCGACATCTGCTGTCGGGTCTATGGCGGTGACCAGAATATGCGTATCAACCAGGAGATTCTTCTCGGTATAGGCGGCGTTAAACTTCTTGACCAGATTGGAGTTGAACCAACGGTCTATCACATGAATGAAGGCCACTCAGCATTTCTTACTCTTGAGCTTCTTGCCAAAGAGCTTGCCAAAGGAGTTTCGGAAACCGATGCAATGGCAAGTGTTCGTTCACGTTGCGTCTTCACCACACACACTCCGGTTCCTGCCGGTCATGACCGGTTCTCGAGAGATATGATGCACTACACCTTCGACAGGTATCTTACTGCGATCGGCATAACCTTCGATGACCTGATGAGGCTTGGCTCTGAAGACACAAACAATATCTACGGCCTCTTCACCATGACGGTGCTTGCGCTGAACCTTTCACGATCGGCAAACGGTGTCTCAAAACTGCATGGGGAGGTTTCACGCGTCATGTGGCAGCACCTTTATGCCGGCAAGAGTGTTGATGAAGTGCCGATTGGCCACATCACCAACGGTGTGCACGCAAGCAGTTGGACTTGTGGCCAGACCGCCCTGTTCTGGAAAAAATTTGCAGTCAGCGTTGACGAGATGTCGCTCTCACGCGAAGCCGCTGAATCCGTTCTGGCAAAAGTTTCCGACCGAGAACTCTGGTCGCTCCGCTACAGCCTGAAACGCAACCTTATCGACTTCATCGACCGCTATCTGGCCAACCAGCTTTTTCACCAGCATATCAATTCGTGTCAAACCGAGTATGACACACTGAAATCAGCGGAAAACACTTTTTCTCCCGACGTGCTGACCATAGGGTTCGCAAGACGTTTTGCCACCTACAAACGAGCACCACTAATTTTCAGAGACCTCGAGCGCCTCGACAGAATCATCAATCATGCAACCATGCCGCTGCAGATCGTTTTTGCCGGCAAGGCCCATCCGCATGACGATGCGGGCAAAGACTATATTCGCCAGATTGTCCAGCACTCCCGCCGGCCACAGTTCAGCGGCAAGGTTATTTTTCTTGAGAACTACAACCTTGGTGTTGCAAAACGGATGGTTTCGGGCGTTGATGTCTGGCTGAATACCCCGGTAAGACCAATGGAAGCAAGCGGTACATCAGGCGAAAAAACCGTTCTCCACGGCGGCCTGAATTTCAGTGTTCTTGACGGCTGGTGGCCAGAAGCCTATAATGGCGAAAACGGTTTTTCCATCGGCAACGGCGAGTTCTTTGAAAATAATGAAGAGCAGGACCGTTTCGATGCAGAAAAAATGTACAGCACTCTGGAAAACCAGATCATACCAGCATTTTACGAGCGCAACGAAGAGAATATCCCTGTACAGTGGATCAAAAAAATCCGTAACGCTATTGCAACCATCGCACCTGAATACAACACCCACAGAATGGTGCGTGACTATGCAACCAAATACTATCTGAACAAGTAAGGTAATTGAGGCTCTGTTCTGCATCTCCTTGTTTATTCCTGATTGGCGCGTTCCAATCAGGAATAAATTTGCCGCCACCCTCTCTCAAGCACACCGCCATGAGCCAAAACGAAATTCCCAACACACCACCCTTTGCTGCACTCTCTCTCGGACGGGGACTTGACCTCAAATCACCGGTACTTCTTGCATCAGGTACTGTCTCTTATGGCGAAGAGCTCAGTCAACTCTGCGATCTTTCCAAAATCGGCGGCATAGTCACCAAAGCCATCTCCCTCGAACCAAGAGTGGGCAATCTCCCCCGGCGCATCGCCGAGACGCCATCTGGCATGATCAACGCTATCGGACTGGCCAATGTCGGAGTAGACCGGTTCATTGCTGAAAAAGTACCCTTTCTCCGCCAACTTGATACTGCGGTCATCGTCAATATTGCCGGACGTTCAATCGACGACTACTGTGAAGTTGTTGCACAGCTTGACAAGGTTGATGGGCTCAGTGCCTACGAAATCAACCTCTCGTGCCCGAACGTCAAGGGGGAGTGCATGATTATGGGGGTGAGCCGGGAGGCCACCTTTGAAATTGTCTCTGAATTGCGCCGGATTACCAACAGGCACCTCATGATCAAGCTGACGCCAAACGTCACCTCCATCAGTTCCATCGCCCTTGCGGCCCAGGAGGCTGGCGCAGACTCCCTCTCGCTCATCAACACGGTGGTCGGCATGGCCATTGATTATAAAACCCGCAAGCCTCTGCTGAAGAACATTACGGGAGGACTTTCCGGTCCGGCAATCAAGCCGATTGCCCTTGCAAAAGTGTGGGAGGTGTACAAGGCCGTCTCTATTCCGATTGTCGGCATGGGAGGCATTGCGGGCTTTGAGGACGCCATGGAGTTCCTCCTCGCAGGATCAAGCGCCATACAGATTGGCACTATGAACTTTGTCTATCCTGATATCGGCGAAAAGGTTGCTGGCGCCATTGAAAACTACTTCTCAGCACCGGGTGCAATCCCCCTCAGCGAATACACAGGAAGTCTTCTTGTCGATTAACCCTTAAAAACCCGAAGAACCATGCGTATTGGAATTGGTATTGATGTACACCCTTTTGCCGAGGGACGGAAGCTGGTGATCGGTGGGGTTCATATCCCCGGACATAACGGTCTCGACGGCCACAGCGATGCAGATGTTCTGCTTCATGCTGTCAGCGACGCCCTTCTTGGTGCGGCAGCCTTGGGAGACATCGGATTACACTTCCCCAACACCAGCCAGGAGTTCAAGAATATTGACAGCATGATCCTGCTCAAACAGGTTAGAAAGCTGCTTGAAAAAAATGGCTACCAGATCGTTAACATTGATACCATGCTGCTGCTGGAAGAGCCTAAAATTGCTCCCTACATTACCGAAATGCGCAAAAACATTGCACGCTGTCTCAAGATTGAGCTTGGAGCGGTATCGGTCAAGGCAACCACCAACGAAAAGCTTGGATACATCGGACGTGAAGAGGGCGCTGCCGCACATGCCGTCTGCATCATTCGTCTGGCTTAAGCACCAACTTCACCCCTGAGGATGGTAACCGGCACATAGCGCGTCGCCTTTCTTGCCGGACTCCAGGAAGAGATCACGGCAATGAGGATGCCGAAAACAATGACGATCAGATGGGCATCCGCCATTTCTATAATGGTGATCCGGTCACTTTTCAGCACTCCAGCCGTCGTTGCCTCAAAACGGATAGAGGCAACAAACTGGCAGATCAGATGGCCGATCGGACTGCCGATAAGCACTCCGAGAACGCCGATCATAAAGCCTTCAAGCATGAAAATGCGGGTAATGTTTCCGCCAGGCATCCCCATGGAGCGCATGATGGCGATATCCTTGACTTTTTGCAGAATGACCGTCGTCATGACGGATGAAACACCAAGACCCGCCACAACAAAAACAAACCCGACAAGAACCAGGGTAATGAGTGCATTGCGGTTGTAGAACTCAATGACATTACGGTTGCTTTCATCCCAGCTCTCGCTTTTATAGCCGCTGAGCCCCTCTACCCTGTCGGCGGTCTGCCGGGCACGCTCAACATGCGCCGTTCTCAGGCCGATACCACTCACCGAATTGGAGGCAATTCCCTCCATCCTCTGGGCAAAAGAGAGGTTAACATAGGCCTCGCGCTCATCCTTTGCATTAAAGCCGCTGCTGAAACGCCCCACAACCATGACGGGAAACTCTTCGCTGTTTTTTGTCACCAGCACAATCCTGTCGTGATAACCGGCATTGAGTTTTTTTGCCAGAAGATCGCCGACAAGCACACCGTTCGGCGTAGCAGACAACTCTTCAAGGGCATTCTTTTCAAGCAGGTTCTTTTTCAAGCCGGCTATCTCAGCTTCAAGATGGGGCACAACGCCTCGGGCAATGCAGGGCGTAAAACGGGTTTTGTTGCGGGCAATCACCTTGCTGAGCACAAAAGGTGAAATACTCCTGAGTTCCGCAACAGGCCGAATACTCTCGGCAACTTCAGTATAGTTCTTGATCACCTCCTGTTCATTCAAATTGATATTTCTGGTCACCATCGAAACCCTGCTGCCTTGCTGCACAATAATATTGTCGGGCACCAGCGGCACAACCCGTTCTGCGCTGATCACCACATGCGGGGCGGTATCGATCACTTTGGCAATAACATTTGATGAGGAACCCCGTGAAACGGAGATGGTCGTCACCAGCATGGCTGAACCAACTGCCACTCCAAGTGCAGTAAGGAGCGTCTGGCGTTTTCTCTCCCTCAGATGCACAAATGCGATCCTCGCCTGATCTCTGTAGTTCATGAAAAAAGCTTTTGTTCAGTCATCTTCAGACGAATGGGCTGTTATTAAATTTTGAGACTTATCGTTGAAAAATCACACAAAAAATCTATCTTGACTGCCAGACGCGGGATAATATTTTTCTCCCACAAATAAAGAAATTCGACCATTAAATACTAACCTTGACATCGAAACAGGAGAACATAACTGTGAAAAAAATTGGTATCCTCACCAGCGGCGGGGATTGTGGCGGACTCAATGCGGTGCTGAAAGGTGCGGCAATGATGGCTCTGTCAAAAGAGCTGGAACTCTTTATTATCCCAAACGGCTACGCCGGTTTATACAACCTGGTTGACCAGGAGAAGATTGTCCGGCTCGATCTGGTTCGTCTTGACCGATTTGATGCAAGTTTTGCCGGATCTGAAGCAGGCCATTCGAGAGTTAAAATCAAAGCCATAAGCAATCCTGAAAAGTACAACCGTATCAAGGCCGGCATGAAAAAATTCGGTATTGATGCGCTCATTATCAGTGGAGGCGACGATTCAGGCAGCGTCATGGTCGATTTGAACCAGCAAGGGATTCAATGCATCCACGCGCCAAAAACCATGGATCTCGACCTGCAGACCTATTCTGTCGGCGGCGACTCAACCATCAACCGCATTGCACAGTTTGTGCACGACCTTAAAACAACAGGCAAAACCCACAACAGGGTACTGGTCACCGAAGTATTCGGTCGTTACGCCGGCCATACCGCTTTCCGCAGCGGCGTTGCGGCTGAAGCTGACTGTATTCTCATACCGGAAATTCCGGCGGACTGGGATGTTGTTTATGAACACCTTGCAGAACGCTTTACCCGCAGGATCAGGGAAAGCGACGTCCACAGTGGCACCTATACCATTGTTGTTGCTGAAGGGCTGAAAAATGCCGACGGCACCGATATTGTTGATGAATCGGCAGGTATTGACGCCTTCGGTCACAAAAAACTTGCCGGTGCGGGGAAATTCACCTGCCAGCAGATACAGAAGAGAATGAAATCCGATCCAGCCATGCCTATTTTCATGAAAGAGACCGGCATGTTCGTCGAAGGTGTCTATGAAATCCCGGAGGTACGTGAAATCCATCCTGGCCACCTTGTCCGTTCCGGCAACTCTTCAGCCTACGACATCAACTTTGGCTTTGAAGCCGGTGCGGCCGCCATACTGCTCCTGCTCGACGGAAAAACCGGCGTCACAATCTCCAAGGTTAAAGGACGCAAAATAGAGTTTATTGAGTCAAGCAAAGCGATTGTGCAGCGCCATGTCGATCTCGACCATGTCGCCATGTACGAATCACTCGGCATCTGCTTTGGCAGAAAACCGATCGCCTACGAACCTATCCTTCGCGAAGTCGAAGGCGTTTACGAACGAATTTACTGACCTTTTCATTGTTCCGGACAATAAAAACCCCGCAACAGAACGCGGGGTTTTTTATATCTTGAAGTTTACTCCTTAATGCCATTAACACCCAACGCCTGCACCATGAACAAGTCTGCCAAAATCTGGATGAACGGCGAACTGATTGACTGGATTGACGCGAAAATTCACATTCTGTCACATGTTGTCCACTACGGTTCATCTCTCTTTGAAGGAATTCGCTGCTATGAAACCCTGAAGGGCTCAGCAGTTCTCTTTCTTGACGAACACATTAAACGTCTCAGGGACTCGTCAAAAATATACCGTATTGAAATTCCATACTCCGAAAAAGAGCTGAAAGAGGCCATCATCGCCACGATCCAGGCCAACGATTTCAAATCTTGCTACATCCGCCCACTGGTCTACCGCGGACAGGGCGCTTTGGGAGTCAACCCGCACCGTGCATCAATTGAGGTCGCCATTGCTACCTGGGAATGGGGAACCTACCTTGGAGAAGATGTGCTGGAAACCGGTGTTGATGTACGCGTCTCCTCATGGACCCGCCCAGCCCCGAACACCCTGCCAGCATGGGCAAAAGCCGGTGGCAACTACCTGAACTCGCAGCTCATCAAAATGGAAGCCCTGATGGACGACTATGCCGAAGGGCTTGCGCTTGATGTAAACGGTTATGTTTCCGAAGGAAGCGGCGAAAATATTTTTGTCATCCGCGACGGCATCATCTACACTCCCATGTCAGCCCAGTCAATACTGCCTGGATTTACCCGGTATGCCATCATGCACATTGCCAAAGAGCTGGGCTACGAAGTCCGTGAAACAATGATTCCACGTGAAGCACTCTATATTGCTGATGAAGTCTTTTTGACCGGCACTGCGGCTGAAATCACACCGGTCAGAAGCATCGATAAATACCCGATCGGCAATGAAAAACGGGGCCCGATTACCGAGGTGCTCCAGGAGGCATACCTCAAAATTGTCCAGACCGGAGAAGATCCGTATAACTGGTTAACCTTTATTTGAGCACGGCAAGGAAGGCATGAGCTGGAAGAACATTATCGGTCAAAAACAGCAGATCCGTGTCCTGCAAAAAGCGCTTGAAACCGGGCGCTTTGCTCATGCCTACCTTTTCACCGGCCCTGAAGGGTCGGGAAAGGAGTCTGTAGCCTTTGAAATTGCCTCTCTTCTCAACTGCCATCATGCGGCAACCGGCAATCAGGAAGGCTCATGCGCGTCGTGCCCTGACTGCTTGCAGATTCAGTCGTTCATGCATCCGAACGTCGAGTATATTTTTCCGGTAGAATCGGCCCTGCTTGAGGCGGGCGACTCCGCAAAAAAAGAGAACAAGCGCTTTACCGATGCAAAAGAGCGATACGACGCCCTTCTCGAACAAAAAAAACAGAACCCCTATCTTTCCCCAGCCATGGATCGTTCCATGGGTATTCTGACTGAACAGATTATCTCCCTGCAGCATAAAGCGATGTTTATGCCGGATGAGGGAAGCAAAAAGATCTTTATTATTTCACAGGCTGAACGGCTGCACCCTTCGGCGGCAAACAAGCTCCTCAAACTGCTCGAAGAGCCACCACCCCATGTACTCTTTATTCTGGTCTCGTCAAGACCGGAAGCGCTGTTGCCAACCATCCGTTCGCGATGCCAGGCCATCAGGTTTTCACGCATTACCGCCCAGGAGCTGCGACTCTGGCTACAGGAAAACCGCCCGGAGATCAAGGAGCCTGAGTTAAGCTTTATCGTCAACTTTTCGAGAGGAAACCTCCGGCTTGCCTGGGAGTTCATCAACAATCGCGACAGCAACACTTCAGAAACAGCAACCATTGTACTCCGCAACCAGGCGCTCGACTACCTTCGACAGGTACTAACCCCCACCCGATTGCATGAAGCCATCACCACATCCGAGCAGAACGCCAAAAACCTCTCGCGCGGAGAGCTCACCCTCTTTCTCGCCGCTCTTCTCCTTTTCTTTCAGGACACCAACCACCGCCGGATCAATCCCGACTTTGAGGAGCTGAACAACCCCGACATCAGCGACGCCATTGATCGTTTTGCAAAAAACTTCCCCAATCCGGATTACTTCCAAATCTCAACCATCACCGAAGAGGCCATCCGCGCCATCGAACGCAACGCCAGCCCGCTCCTCGTCATGACCTCCTTTACGGCTGAAATCAAGGGGTTGCTGCTGCGCAAGGCATGAAACGGACATTGATCTCGAAGATCAGGAAACCTATTCTTTTCAGGGTCTTAATCATTCACTGACTGTACCACAGATGACAGAAATTGCTTTTTTTATGTCTGTAGGGAGTTCGTTAAAACCTGGCATATCAAGCATCTCTATTTCTATCGAACAGGCTATCTTACAGAGTTCTTCCCGGCCATATTCAGGAATTCCCAACGCTTCAGCCAAACGAATTTTTGGTGATCTCCCGGGAGAACGGATATTTCCGGATAATTGCGTTTCCAAAGCTTCGCAATGCTGATAGGGATCAGTTTTTACAGCACATAAAAACCATGCTTCTGAAGTTGGCTTAGGAACAACAGACAACCCGCAATCAGAAAACTCTGCTGCACTAAACCCTGCATTTATGGCATTAACCAGATATCTCCTCCGTTGAGGATCATCCTGTAATTCTTGACGAGTCCCGTCAGTATCATGAAAATAGGCCGCTATCTGATACCCCTGATCTATAGCATAAAAGGCCAATTCTGCTGCCCGTTGGGCATGTACTACAAACCCTTTTTCGACACCATTTTTTCCCGGGCGGATTAATTTTCTCTGTTTTGCTTTTTCGCTTAAAAACTCTCTATAGGCAAACGAAACAACCAATTCCGGATGACTGAAATCAAGCTGATCAGCATTTCATGCTGGCAAATGCCTTTCCAGCAGCTTTATCAGCAACAATGTCGCAGGACCGATGTCATAATCAGCTCCTGAACAGACCAGCGCCTGATTATTACACATCCCCATATCGCTCTTTCCCTCTCCGGTAACAACCATTTTACAGAACATGGCTGGCGCTCCTGATCTGCTCCGCCTCAATTGCAATATCATTCAAAGAGAGATCAAGCATGGCATCACCTGCTGCAAGACAATTGAGTTTCTGTGAGAGGGTACGTCAAAAAAGCGGCAGGCCTGCGTGCGCCCGTCAGGACGCTTGTAGAGAAGCGTAACAGATTGCCGTGCAATTTCATCTTCGAGATAGTTAAGAACCATAGGACTATGGGTAGTGACAATCGTCTGCTTGGGAGAAACAACCAATGCATCAACAACCTGTTCAGTGATTTCCGGATTGATACCATTTTCTATCTCATCAAATAACAAGGTTTCCAGAGGACTGAACTGCTGGGCAAGAATAGCAAGCAAGCGGAGCATTTCATCGTTGATATGACGAGCTTCTGTCACGATGCGCAAAGGCTCATTGTGCCGTTACTGTACTGTTCCGTAATTTCGAGCTGTATCCACCCAGCTCTCAAGGGTTTTGTTTTCATAGAACAGATTTGAGGATAGTAATTTTGGAGTTGTTGCCGCAATTGCTGCTGCTGCTCATTGGATAACTCATGAATAAATGCCGACAAATGCTCTCCACCCATTCCTATGTCCCCATCTTCCGCTCTCTTTGCTTTTTTCCGCAATAACTGAGGCGACAACAGATCCATTGAGCGAAGCGAACATATGCGAACTGCTACATTATTAAGTTCATCACCCAACCAGTCATGCTTCAGGCGCGATAGCACAGAGCCTTCATCAATAAAATTAACACGAAAGGGTTTCTGCTCAGGTAAATTCCCACGACAAACTTGCTCTTTTAAACTAAATAAAACAGCACTATCACTTATTCTTGTAACAGATTCTTTTGTGCAGGCAAGCTTATCGCGATTAAATACCGCCTCCCAACGATAATTTTCGTTATCAATCTCTACCTCAAATCCAAGCGTAATATTTCTGGCAAGACCTTCCAGTGAGGAGTTTAGCTCTTTGGCTTCTCACCCTCTTTTGCTTAACCAATTCTTCACATCACCCAACATCAAAGCACACGCAAAGTCAATCGCCTGTAGCAATGTACTCTTGCCTGCTCCATTGAGACCGATCAGACAATTGAAATGAGACAGCTCAACTTCAAAGTCTACAAGCGATTTGAAGTTATCAATAAAAAAAAATTTCAGCATTTCGGTGCATCTCAATGTTGCTCTATCAGCGTTTATCCGCTCGTCATTTAGTACTGAAATATACCAATCACCATTGAACGCAACGCCAACCCACTGCTCGTCATGGACTCCTTCACCGCCGAAATCAAAGGGTTGCTGCAAAAGGCATGAAGTAAAGTTCCCTCTTCACCTGGCTATCTTGAACCAGCTCCGGTGACATTGACTTCCTATCTTACCGAACAACGTCCCTACATGGTAGAGCGGTAGTCGAATCAACCCAGTCAAGATAGCCGGGCAGTCCGCCAGTAATCGGCAGTTTGATAATTTCCGGTACGTCGTAAGGGTGATGCTCCAGAATATAAGCTTCAAGATTGCTGTATCGGGTCTCTGTGGTCTTGATATGGAGGGCAACTTCACCCTCTTTTTGCAGCACCCCTTCCCAGATATAAAAACTCCGAATTTCAGCCATCTGAACGCAGGCGGCGAGACGAGACTCAAGAATGGCTTCCGCAAGCTTTTCAGCGATCTCCCGGCTGGGAGCGGTAGTAATGACCATACAATAACTGCTCATACTCACATTGATCGTATTACAATTCGATAAGCTCCTTGCTGAAGCGCTGCAGGGAAGTTGCTCCATTGATCCCCATTACCACCGTATCCTCAATGCGTACACCGAATTTCCCGGGCAGGTAGATGCCTGGCTCAATGGTAAAGAGCATATTCTCCTGCAGGGTATGCTCCCCTTTCGGGCTGATCCGCGGCTCTTCGTGCACCTGAAGGCCGACACCGTGGCCAAGGCCGTGGCCAAACTCATCGCCGTAACCGTGACCGGCAATAAAGCGACGTACCTCATCATCAAGCTCTTTGGCCATCATACCGCACCGCGCAGAGGCGACACCAAGCGCCTGCGCATCCTGCACGATACGATAGACTTCCCTGGCTTCACTGGAAACATGACCAAGAGCGACGGTTCTGGTCTGGTCGGAGGCATACCCTTCATAGACACACCCAATATCAAGCACAATCAGCTCTCCCTGCCTGAACCGGGCTCTGGAAGGAGTTGCATGGGGCATGGCTGAACGCGCTCCGCCCGCCACAATAGGTTCAAAAGAGTCCCTTTCCGCACCAAGCTTTTTATGCTGGTAGGTAATCTCTGCGGCAATATCGAGCTCCGTCACTGAGGAGGAAATCAGGGGGAGCACACCCTCAAGCACACGCTCGCTGATTTCTGCTGCGCGACGCATCTTTGTGAGCTCAATCTCATTTTTCAGCATCCTGAACTCATCGAAAAATGAGTCAACTGGTACGACGCGCTGTTTGCCAAGAATCTGTTCGATAAGTCGGGTTGCTTCATGCCAAGTGACATCATCAGACTGCAATGCAACCGTTTCGCCGAGAGGATAACGCCCTGAACCAAGCTCAGCAGAAAACCCGTCAGTGGCAATAACCGTTTCTGCCAAGACAACCTCAAGGGAGGCCTGTTCCTTGTATCGAAAATCGGTAAACAACCAGCTTTTTTCTCTGGTGATCAGCAGCCTCGCACTCGAACCGCTGAAACCGGTCAGCCACCGGATAACAGCAAGATCAGTAACAATAATGGCGTCAAGAGCATGGCTCATCATTTTGCTTAAAACCATACGCAAGGACTTTTTACGATGCAAGGTCAACTGCTGGCTATCCATAAAAAATGTACTATGATTCATAAAGATATCTGCATCGCGCCATCTTGCCCATGTCAGGAATATCCAATTCTTTTCCTTATTTACAGTTATACAAAAGCCTTTCCATTTCGCAGGTAATTGCAAATTATTTCAGCCAATATCAAAAGTCTCATGACACCAAAGCACGGGCATCAGGGTGATCTACATACTCACAGTTAGACCTGCGAGAAACATCGTATCGGTCAGGGTATTATCAAACCCTCTTTTAACACCAAAATCGAAATCGAAGTCGTTCGTCACGCTATAGATCATGCCCCCGACAAGATAGACGGAATGGGGATTTGCAGTCTTATCCGGATTGGTATCAATGCCGACATCAGCAATAGAACGAAGCTTTTCTGTTACATGGATTTCTGCCGCAATTGATGCATGCCAGGTGTCCAGTCTGGAGACTTCAGCATCCGATGCAAGAGCGTAGGCATTACGGATATAACCAACATTGCAGTGCAAGTCACCTTGTTTTGCTTCCTGGGTGACAATTATCATCATTCCTCCCGAAAAAGCGCCGTTTCCGACTCCTTTTTTCTCATCACCCGTCGGTATCGAAAATTCGGGTTTCAAGGCTAAACTCAATCCGCTCTGTTCATCACCGAAAATCCTCCATTTAACTTGAACCGGTATGTCGCCAATTCCTTTCACAGGCGCCCACTGAAAAAAAGGAGCAACGATCAGATCGATATTGTCAGCTATTCCCATGGTAAGGGCACCAGCCATCCCTGCGTTGGCGTCAATTTTATTAGTTGAAAATCCGCAGTTGAGCTCCAGTAAATATCTTCCTCTGCCTTGAGTTCCGGTATCATCGGTAATCATTGGATGCCCTGCGAAAGCTGGTACTGAGCATAACAGTGCCAGAATCAAGGCTATAGATTTTTTAACCATCAAGGAATTGAATGGTAACGTGCGTCTGAACAAAAAATTACTCATGGGCCAAGACAACCTGAAACCGTTTTCTGGTGTAACCTGCAACGCAACTGAAATCAAGACCATAGCAATCAGCCATTGACAAAGGTAGAGCACAAAATATTAACAATAGAAATATTTCCAACCACCGTCCAAGGCAACAAAGAGAGCTTTCGTATCTCGTACCGAACCTAACCGAGCATAAACATTCCCAACGCAGCCGCACCCATGACCGCAACCGCTACCCAGCCAAGAATAATAATCGGTCTACTCGCTGTAAAATGGCCCATGACAGATTTTTTTGATACCAGCAGAATAATTACAACCATTAAGGGTACAGCAATAACTCCATTGATAACGGCGCTCCAGAATAAAGCCTTCATCGGGCTGATCGGTGTATACTGGATAACAAGTCCAAGCAAAACACTGACAATAATAATACCGTAAAAACCGCGAGCATCGATTGCCTTGTTTTCGAGGCCGGAATTCCAGCCCATAGCCTCAGAAAGAGCATAGGCCCCTGAACCGGCAAGGACCGGGACACCAATCAAACCAACACCAAGAATCCCGACGGCAAAAAGCAAAAATGCAAAGTCACCTGCCAGAGGCCTGAGTGCGCTTGCAGCCTCAGCGGCTGTATTGATATCTGTAATTCCTGACGCGTGAAGCGTGACTGCGGTTGCCAAAATAATGAAGTAGGCGGTCATATCAGAGTATAACATCCCGCTCCAGGTATCCCACCGGATACGTCGAAGCTCTTCACCGGCCAAACTTTCATTGGATACAAGCGCAACAGCACCTTGTTTTGAGCGCATATCCTCGACCTCTTCAGAGGCTTGCCAGAAAAACAGGTAGGGACTGATTGTGGTACCGAAAACTCCAACAATAACGGCCGCAGCATCAGAATTCAGGGTGAAACGGGGCCAGACTGTACGCTGTATCACTTCTGGCCAAGGCACATGGACAGTAAAGAGTACCGCTGCATAGGCCAACAATGAAATAGTCAGCCACTTCAAAAAATTTACATAGCGATGATACGGAACAAAAACCTGGAGTATCAATGTTCCGAATACGAACACTGCTGTCATGATATGACGATTGAAGCCTGTAATAAGCTCAGCAACCTCTCCCATGGCCGCAACATCAGCAGCTATATTGAGCGTATTGGCGACCAGCAAAAGCAGCACAACTCCCTGAAGCACAAATGGTGGGAAGGTGGTTTTGATATTGGCAGCAAGTCCTTTTCCGGTAACTCTGCCAATACGGGCGCACATGGATTGAACAGCGGCCATCAAAGGAAATGCCAGAGGCATCGTCCAGAGCATGTTTAATCCAAATTGAGCGCCTGCCTGGGAGTACGTCGCGATGCCGCTGGGATCATCATCAGCAACACCAGTAATGAGTCCGGGCCCAATCCGGGAGAGCGGGTGTTCCTTCAAACGACCCCAAATAAATCGAATCACGTATAATGCTCCCCTGGAATGTTCAGTACTGAAACGTATAGCACTGGATAATCGGACAAAGATGCTGACAATGAAATGTACGTAAAAAAAAGTGACATAATTCTTTTATGCTGAGCCAAAGGGCTAAAGGGTCTGCTTCTCATAAAAGCGGAGGGTTTCTTGCTGATTTAACTTTTTGGAGTATCGCAGCCAAAAGCAGCGCGTTCTTTCGTCTTCATGATCTGTATAAGGGGTTGTGTTGCGTTATAAAATGTAGTTGATATATTTACAGTCATTAGGTTTACAATATTAGCATCATTTGCCAACCAGTCATGTTCATGCCACAAAAAAAGTTACTTCAAAAGCTGCTTGCAGGAGAGAATTTTTCACAGGAAGAGATGACTTTCTGCATGAACAGCATTATGGATGGCCTTTTTTCCGAGATTGTTATTGCAGCCATGCTTGCACTCCTGCAAAAAAAAGGTGCAACGTCAACGGAAACTGCGGGCGCATATTACGGCCTGATGGCCAAAGCCAACATTATCGAGCTGGATGAAGATGCTGTGGATACCTGCGGTACCGGCGGAGACCATGCCGGCACTTTCAATATTTCAACGACTGCATCAATTATTGCCAACAGTGCAGGAGTGAGTATTGCCAAACATGGAAACCGATCGGTAACCAGCAGTTGCGGAAGTGCCGATGTGCTTGAAGCACTCGGATTCACCATTGATCTCCCGCCGGAAGCGACAAAAGAGCTGTTTCAGCAGACAGGATTTGCCTTTTTGTTTGCCCCACTTTACCACCCGTCCATGAAAATAGTTGCACATATCCGACGAGAGCTGGGCATCAGAACCATATTCAATATGCTCGGGCCTCTGATCAATCCGGCACGGGCAAAACGCCAGCTCGTGGGTGTTTTCAATCGGGAACTGATGGAGCTCTATACCGAAGTACTGCTCCAGACGGGAACCCGTCATACCATAATTGTTCATGCCATGACAGAAGAGGGCATAGCACTTGACGAACCGAGCCTCAATGGCCCAACGCATCTGATCGAAATAGAAAATGGAAGTTTCAGAAGATATACGGTTTATCCTGAAGAGTTCGGTCTGGAAAGGCATGCCCTTGCGGAAATCCAGGGAGGGGAACGGGATGATAATGCGCTTATTATCCGCCGGATCCTTGATGGAAGCGCTCCGGCAGCACACATCAATGCCGCACTCTTCACCACCGCCATGGCCTGTAACGTATCCGGAAAAGCGGCCACCATCAACGATGGCCTCATCATGGCAAGAGAGGCACTGGAAAGCGGCCAGTCGGAGAAAAAATTTAATGAAATCCTGAAAATTAACGCTGAACTCACCCGGAAGTACCGGCCTGCCACGAACTAAATCCTTACCATTTTTGCCAAAAAACTTGTATACTGCTTGCCTTGTTTTAAGCTGTAGCGAGACCACATTATGCCCATGAAAGGACGCGAAACTCCAAACCCTGAAAAGCATCAAGGCATAGCCGAAAAGCTTCTCCAGTCAGGAGTGAGCAATTCCAGACAAAAAATCATTGAACTGGCGCTTGAGAATGTCAACAAGCCCGGTTTCAGGATTGAGCCCTCGGCCATCCTTCCGCTCATGAAACCGGTAACCTGGTTCCCGCCCATGTGGGCCTTTGCGTGCGGTGTCGTATCGACTGGCGAAAATATTGCCGACAACTGGTCGATTCTCCTGCGAGGCGTCCTTCTTGCCGGACCGCTTATGTGCGCCATGTCGCAAACCATGAACGACTACTTTGACCGGGAGGTTGATGCCATCAATGAGCCCGAACGTCCTATTCCGGCAGGTAAAATATCAAAATCTGCCAGTTGGCTGATTACGTTCGCCCTTATTGTTACAGGATTTCTTGTCGCACTCTCCATTCACCCTTATGTGGTCGTCATTGCTTTTGTCGGTGTGCTCATGTCACATGCCTATTCCGGTCCACCGATCAGGGCGAAAAGAAACGGCTGGTTCGGCAATCTTATTGTCGGGCTTGCTTATGAGGGCGTCGCCTGGCTGACCGGCAGTTTTGCCATTACCCAGGGAGTTCCTTCGGGAGAAACCATCGCCCTCGCCATTATTTTTTCACTTGGAGCACACGGCATCATGACGCTGAACGACTTCAAATCCGTCGTTGGCGATACCATCCGCAAAGTTGCCTCAATCCCTGTACAGCTTGGAGAAAAGAGAGCCGCCATTCTTGCGGCCATCATCATGGATATCGCACAACTGTCGGCCATCGCTATTCTGATTGTCAAAGGCTCCATAACGACAACGGTAATTGCCCTGATACTGCTCATCGCCCAACTACCCATGCAGAAGATTCTTATAGCGAATCCGAGGGAAAAAGCGGTCTGGTATAATGCGTTCGGTACACTGCTCTATGTCCTCTCCATGATGGTCTGCGCTGTCGGCATTCGACCCTGATAACAATACTTTTCCGGTTTATAAAACTATTGTTATATTCCGGTTCGTTTTTTTAACACCAATTGATTGCACCATGTCTAAAGTTTGTTTACTGACCGGCAAGAGACCCATATACGGCAATACGGTATCACATGCGAACAACCACGTCCGCACCCGTTTTGAGCCAAACCTCCACACAAAGAGAATCTGGATCGAAGAGGAAAAACGCTTTGCAAAGGTCAAGCTTTCAGCAAAAGCGATGAAAATTATTGCCAAAACCGGAACCGCCGCACTCGCAAAACTGCTGAAGTAAGGCCCCGATAACGGCGGAAAAAAAGATTTTTCACTATCAGGCAAAGGCTCAATCATACACCGGTTGAGCTTTTTTTTGTTTTTTTGTTGATGGAAAAAAAGATCATTATTTACACCGACGGCGCATGCAGCGGCAATCCCGGACCGGGCGGATGGGGTGCGCTTTTGATGTATGGCCCTTCAGTCCGTGAAATATCGGGCTACTCACCAGCCACGACCAATAACCGCATGGAGCTCAGCGCGGCAATCGAGGCACTCCTGGCACTCAAGGAACCCTGCCAAGTCGATTTGTACAGCGACTCAAGTTACCTGGTCAACGCCATTAACGAAGGGTGGCTGAAACGCTGGACCGCCAATAACTGGAAGACTGCCGCAAAAAAAAATGTCGAGAATATCGATCTCTGGCAAAAAATCCTGAAGTTGCTTACATTACACACAATCAACTTCCACAAGGTAAAGGGCCACAGCGACAACCCCTACAACAACCGCTGCGACACACTGGCCCGTGAGGCCATTAAAAGGAAATCATAACCAGTTGAGCCTATGTCGCAGAACGCCCTGCCTGAAGCAACACCCGCAACACCAGAAAAACGCTCCCTGAAAAAAGGTGCCGGACTCCTTCTCTCCATGAGCGTTATTGGTACCGTATGCTTTCTCTTGGTTGTCCTCTGGATCAACTGGCAAAAACCCCGCCTTCAGCCCAAGCCCTTAAGCCTGGAACTTCGAGCGATTATTGACCGCATTCCCGGGAAATCTGATGCACTGATCTATGCAGGCCTTAAAGATATCCGTGAAAGCCGGTTCTGGAAAGAGATCATTCCTGACTCACTGAAGCATACGCCGCTCTTCAAGCCGCAAGAGCGACTCGATTCGCTCATGAAAGCGGCAAAAATCAACCCCTCTCAGGACATCGACACCCTGTTGGTCACGTTCAAGCGCCACGGGTACAAAGAGCAGAACTTTCTGGGTATCGCCTGGGGACCATTCTCAAAAAAACTTCCGGAATCATTTCTCAAAACCCATAGTACCACGGTTGAGCAAATCGGCGGCTACCCATGTTATGCACTCGACAGCACACTCTGGATTTGTCCGCTCGGAGCGAGGCAGATTGCCGTAACAAACAACCGAAAAATGCTCGAAGGTTTCCTTGTCCCGGTCGGCAGTTTTTATCTGAGGGATTCGCTCACCGCTCGGCTTATCAACAAAGCCGTCTATAAATCGCACCTCTGGTTTGCCCTTCCGTCCTCCGCATGGACCTCCGGAGCACTGCAAAGCCTTACCTCGACAAACCGGGATATGAAAACCCTCGGAAACCTTAACCGCATCCAGCACCTTGCCCTCTCCGTAACATTCAACGACGGAATTGAGGCCCAAAGTGAGTGGGTCTATAACTCCCCCAAAGCAGCATATTTTGCATCAACATTCCTCTGGGGCGCTGTCAGGCTTTCAGAACTCTCCGGCACAAGAACAAGCGAACCGGCAAGACAACTGCTCAAAAAAATCGAAATCCAGCAAAATCTTGAATCAGTAATCATTCACGCCAACCTTCCCCTCGACTTTTTTCAGGCTGCAAAACAAAAAAAGTAGCACTGATGTCGAACGATCCAGAGAGGCCACACCCATCATGGATGGGCAGAGTGCCTCTACAGCCCGGGTTAAAGCGCCTCTCAGTCACGCAGAAAAAAGAGCTTCCCCTCCTTCCAGAGCACCCGCAACAGCCCGCCAGCCATGACCATTTTGCCGGGCTGACTACCAAGAAGATCGACCAGTTTCTGAAGCGTTTGACCATCTACCGGTGCATCCATATCACGTAAAGCCCTCTTGAAAAGCTCCTTCTGCTCAAAAACGGTAAGCTCCTTCAGAGCCTTGACGTCAAGCCTCCCATCAGCCACCGAGAGGCCCGGCTCCCGTTCACAAAGATTTTCAAAATAAAGCTCAAGAAATTCTTCGAGCTCCCCTGCCTGCTCCGACACTCTCTGGAGCGACGGCATCAATTTATGGGCAAACCGCTCCTCAATCAGCGGAATTACCCGGTTCCTGATAAAATTGCGGTCATAGTCAATGGCAAAATTGCTCGAATCACTCCGGCTCGCAATCCCCTTCTCATTCAGATAGGCAACAATATCGGCTTTATGAAACAAAAGCATGGGACGAATGATTTTACCGTTGCGCGCCCTGATTCCCCTCAGTCCGGGTATGGAGACCCCCCTGAAAAGGTTGAAAAGAATAGTCTCGGCATTATCGTTGACATGATGGCCTGTTGCAATTTTTGTAAATCCCTTTTGCTCCATCATCTGCTCAAAAAAAGTATAACGCAATATCCGTGCCGTCTCCTCGACCGATTTTTTCCACTCCCCGGAAAAACGCAAGGTATCAAAGCGGTCGACAAAACACTCCAGGCCAAGCAACTGGCAGTGATCGCGCACAAACGATTCATCCCGATCACTCTCGGCACCACGAAGCTGAAAATTGCAGTGAGCAACCGCAAGTTCCGTATGCAGAAGAGGCTTTGCGGCACAGAAAAGTGAGAGCATGGCCATCGAATCCGGCCCTCCGGAAAGAGCAACAAGAACTCTCTCCCCATCTTCAACCAACCGCCTTGTTCTGAGATGGCCGAGAAATTTTTTTTCTAACGCATTCACCCGTTTCAAATCCCTTAATCCCGTTTCAACGCAAGTAACCCCACCGTTGTTTTTTTATTCTTCCTTCTTTCCTCAAGATTCTTTCCTGCCGGAAATAAAACATCCAAAAAGAGCGTTCCTGCAGGAGAATTGCAAAATAAAACGCTAAAAAACTGCACGCTTTATTTCAAGTTTAAGATAAATAATTATCATAAGGGAGCTTATCATAAAATAACCGGCAAGAGACGAAATAAGATGTTTACTTCCTACGGCTACAGCACCATGATAAAAGTGCTTCTTCTCTGCATGGGCGTCAGTGCTGCTGCAATGATTTTTCCTTTCGGAGCTGAAATAGCGCTGCTCCTCCTGGCCGCCGCCCTGCTCTTCTTCACCCTCTATTTTTTCCGCGACCCGAAACGAACAGCCCCCGATGAAAAGAGGATTATTCTGGCTCCGGCCGATGGCAAGATCCTGCTTGTCGAAAAACAGGCCGAAAACAGTTCCGGCAAAGCCTCAACGCTGGTCAGTATCTTTATGTCGCCCTTCAACGTTCACGTCAACCGCATACCGCTCAGCGGCAAAGTGACCCACCTTCGCTACCGCACTGGTCAGTTCCTCATGGCCTTTGACCCCAAAAGCATGGAGAGCAATGAAAGAATGGAGATCGCCATCAACAATAGTGAAATCGAGGTGCGCTTCAGCCAGGTATCGGGTTTTCTGGCGAGAAGAATTGTCTGTCAACTGCAAAAGGGTGAAAACGTCACCATCGGCAAACGGTTTGGCATGATCAAGTTTGGCTCAAGGGTTGACCTCATCCTGCCCCCGTCAGCAACCGTACTGGTAGAGCCAAGCCAAAAAACCCGCGCAGGCGAAACCATCCTCGCCCGCTATTGAGCAAAGAGAGCGCGGTTCCTTTGAAAAGAGTTGGTTTAGGAGAGCATATTGCTTATATAATTGGCAATAGATACTGTTTTGATGAATGAAAATTCAGTGGAGGAACCCCCGATGTTTGGTTTAGGTGGACAGGAACTTATCCTTATTCTGTTGATCATTCTGCTGTTGTTCGGCTCAAAAAAGCTTCCGGAGCTTGCAAGAGGTCTTGGAAAAGGAATTAAGGAGTTCAAAAAGTCCCAGAACGAGATCGAGGACGAATTTAAATCGGCGGCAGAAGAAACGCCAAAAAAGGAGAAGTCGCCCTCTTCAACCCAAAGCTAAAGTGTGCGATAACCGGCCATGCTTTTCAGCCTCTACATCAAGAATTTTGCCCTGATCCAGGAGCTTTCGGTTGAGTTCAGCCCTCAATTGACCATCATCACCGGAGAGACCGGCGCAGGCAAATCCATTCTTGTCGGAGCACTGAGTCTTGTGCTGGGTGAGCGGGCAAGCAGCGATCTGGTGCGCTCAGGCACAAACAAGGCAGTCATTGAGGCTGTCCTGAAAAATGTTGATCCTGAAAAGATCGACACACTGCTCTCGGCGGCAGATATTGAGCTGGCACCGGAACTCATACTCCGCAGGGAGCTCTCCTCGGGAGGTCAATCGCGCTGCTTTATCAACGACACGCCCTGCACCGTTGCGCTCCTCAAACAGGTTGGAGAGCTGCTGATTGACCTGCACGGCCAGCACGAGCACCAGTTGCTACTGCGTGCCGACACACACGAAACCCTGCTGGATGAGTACGGTGGAACCAACCCGGAAGTGGATGCCTACAGAGCCTCCCGCTCAGAGCTTCAGCATCTTCAGCAGCAGTTGAACCAGTTGAAAAAAGAGGCCGCTGAAATCCTCGACAAAAAAGAGATCCTCGATTTTCAGCTCAACGAACTGAGCGCCCTTGACCTTAAAAGCGGCGAAGAGGAGTCGAACGAAACCGAGATAACGCTGCTTGAAAACGCCGAAACCCTTTTTACCCTCAGCACCGCGCTCAGCGAGCTACTTTATAACAACGAGCACTCGGTATACACCTCCATCAGCACAGCACTCCATACACTCGAAAAGCTTGCAGGCATTGACAAACGGTTTGCCATGCACCTTGAGGAAACTCGAACCGCAAAAAGCATTGTCGATGAACTTGCCCGCTTCAACCGAAGCTATTCTTCAGATATTGATTTTAATCCCGTCAGGCTCGACTCACTGCGTGAACGCCAGCTCCTGCTTCAGCGCATCGCAAAAAAATATGGCCGTTCGCTTCCGGAACTGATAGCCTTGCGCAACGAGCTCGAAACAAGAGTTGCCCTTGAAGAGAATCTTGAAGAGGAGGTTGCACGCATTGAGCAGAAAAAAACCTCGCAGAAAACGAAACTCTCACTCCATGCAGCACAACTCTCCGGCAAGCGCCTTGAGGCCGCACGCCGTCTTGAGGGCGTCATTCAGGGTCATCTTGCCCATCTCGGTATACCAAACGCTACCTTCATCGTCAACATGAGCCGTGAGGAACAAAGTGACGGAGAGATCTCTATCGAAAGAAAAACTTATGCCGCCTTGCCGAACGGCTGCGACCGGATTGAGTTTCTGATTTCCGCCAACCCCGGAGAAAAACCAAAACATCTCGTCAAAGTAGCTTCAGGTGGAGAAATTTCAAGGGTGATGCTCGCCATGAAAAGCGCACTGGCCGAGTCGGCAAAACTGCCGATCCTCATTTTTGACGAAATTGATACCGGCATCAGCGGCCGGGTGGCAGAGGCTGTCGGAAAAAGCCTTAAAAGCCTTTCACGCATGCACCAGATCATCGCCATCACCCACCTGCCGCAAATTGCCGCCATGGCCGATCGGCACCTCCAGGTACAAAAATCTGTTCAGGATGAGCGAACCGTAACGGAGGTAACCATTCTTGACCACGAGAGCCGCCTGCAAGCCATCGCCCAGCTCATCAGCGGCAAAAGCATCTCCCCCTCGTCACTAAGCCACGCCGCCGAACTGGTTGCCAGTGCTGCGAACTGAAGCGCCACACTAACCACTCTTCGGTTTTATAAACATCGAGGCCTTTGGGATAACCAGGTTGGCAACCGAACGAAAAACGCACCGACGTGCAAGGCTCATCCATTTTTTCTATCTTGCAAAAAAACTCAAGAACAGAACGGAGATACACCGATGCCAAAACTTAAAGCGAAAGGGTTACAATGGCTGAAAGGGTTTCACCTGCTTGCGGTTTCCTGCTGGATAGGGGGTGCCGTATCGCTGATATCTCTCTATTTCCTGAAACAACAGGTTACCGATGGAGCGGTCTTATACGGAATAAACCAGAGCCTTCATCATGTTGACATGTCGATTGTCGTCGTTCCCGGTGCCATTGGATGCCTGCTTACCGGACTCGCCTACTCACTGTTCAGTAACTGGGGCTTCTTCAAACACAACTGGCTCACCGTCAAATGGATAGTGACCATCTCAGCCATTGTGTTTGGCACCTTTTTTCTTGGCCCCTGGGAAGCCGCAATGATGGAAATTTCCGGAAAACTCGGCATGGCATCGCTGGGCAACTCCGCCTACCTCTACAACCAGACGATGAACCTCTTATTCGGGACCCTTCAGGTACTGATATTGATGATCACCGTCTTTATCTCCATCCTCAAACCCTGGAGAACGAAAAAAGAGGCAAGACAAACAAACGCACAAAACTGACTTTAGGGGCGAAATTCCTGCACCATCCTGCAATCCCCTTAAATCCCCCAAATCTGCTTTTCATATCGAACCGCCGGAAATCGGAAGAAAGAGCGTCTGACGTTATGACAGGTCATCAATAACGGATTTCAAAGCGACGCATTATGAAAAAATCTTTCAGTTGGCGGGTGTTTACAAGCTTCGGGCTTTTTCTCTCTTTTTTTATGCTTCTCATCTCGGGCGTAATCCTCTATATTTTTCCAGGCAGAACTCCCGGATTTTCGTGGGAGATAGCCGGACTTACAAAACCAGCCTGGCAGAACCAGCATATCATT
>CAIMHT010000061.1 GCA_903840935.1 uncultured Chlorobiaceae bacterium | reverse complement strand
CTCTCACCACTTGACCTTATGATTGCGGCTCATGCCCAGGCAATCGATGCCGTTCTTGTCACGGGAGACAGAGCGTTTAACAGAGTCCCTGATCGGTTAACTATAGAAAATTGGACACTGTCACCAGGCAAAGGTCATGAAAATGTTTGAGGCCAGCAGCAGAAGAATGGTTTTCATAGAATTACTCTTTTTATAAATGCGTACAAAATTCGTATAATCAAAAGTCATATTGTTTTGACGGAGTGTTCTAAAAATAAAATCGAGCAAGCATAATTCATATAAAGCCGATGACCATCGAGAAAATGCTTGAAAAGGCCGCCCTTTTGGGGCTTCCAGTAACCGCTGAAACCCTTCAGTTTTGTGACGAGTCAGAGATCTCTTCAATAATCCGGCACACTCCCCCCTATCTCTTACTAACCCATGCACTCTGTGGACGGTCGGGTTCGTCAGTGCTCTTTGTCTTTGCAAGAGCCTCTTTTTCAGAACGTGAGTGTGACGGTCACTATCCGGGTTTTCCTTCATTGCCTCTTACGGAAATCGGACGAGCGATGGATCAAACGGCAGCGTTATTTGCAGGATATGCTGAATCTGCCGGTGCTGGTAAGATTCCTCTTCTGCGCCGGATTGCCAAACTGAAAGGAGGGCGCATTGAGAGATTTGATCCGATCAATCCGTGCTGGATATGGGCATCATCGCACAACGGAGAGCTGAGGACAACCCTCTTTTCCGGCTCTCTGTCAAGCCCGCTTGCTGCAATCGAGGGATGGACCTATGATTTCAAAAGCGAAAATGAGTTTGAATCGAGTTTGTCGGAGAGCCGCCTGGTGCCCCCGGATCTATCATGCACCGAACTTGATCGTAACGACCTCATGAAACTCATCCCGCAAGCCCCACCGTTTTTAATTCTTGAGTCGGCAACCATTTCAAAAGAGCAGAATGGACATGCAACAATTTCAGCTCATGCAAAGGTTCTGCCTGAAATGAAAGCGGGCCATCTTGGTCGGGATACCATTCTGGGGCCAATGCACTGCTCACGGGCACTGGCGCAATCAGGTATGGTTCTTTGTGCCGCAGTGTTGCCTCTTCCTGATTTTATCCCTGAAGTGGCAAGTGCTTACAGCATCTGGTATGACACGAGTTGTTATTTCCAGAACCAGAGTGATTTGACAGTTATTGCCCGAATTGAGAACGTGATAAGCAAAAAGAGCTTAAACATGGCAAAGGTCAGTGGATCGCTCTTCTGCAATGGTCGCGAAGTCTATGGAGCAGAGAGTTTGAATTACATCCTGATCCCTCGTCATGAACATCCCGCAGGTAGATCAAAACCGTAGGCGATTCCTGGGTCAGCACTCCTACTTCACCTTCCACTCCGACGGATCAACACTGACAAGCCAGTCGAGTGTCCGGCGAATACCCTCCTCCAAACCGACCCTGGGCGACCAGCCAAGAACCCTTCGGGCTTTTGACGCATCAACAACTGCGCGGGAGGCGAGTAAGGTGACGGCATGACGAGTCAGCAGTGGTCGTTTAGAACTCCTGATCATACGATAGAGAGCTTCTAACATTCCTGCAAGCTGATAAACAAGGTTGAACGGGAGGTAGAGTGATGGGGGCTTTGCATGAATCCGGGCTGCGATGTGTTCACAAACCCCTTCAAAGGTTATTGCTCCACCGTCATAGGCAAGAAAACCTTCGCCGACAGCGTCGGGGTGCACGGCCGCAAGCATCAGAAGATCAACAAGATTGTCAATATAGACCATGCTTATGGGGGCATGATGTGACCAGTAAAAGAGTTGTCGGCGGCGAATACCATCAGCAAGGAGGGGGAACAACGTACTGTCTCCCGGACCATAAACCCAGACAGGATAGACAATGGATGCCTGCATCCCCAATTCGGTATATTTCCAGACGGTTTCATTTCCGCCTATTTTGGTGTCGGGATATGGCTTATTCTGGATGGCATAGGGGGTCTCTTCATTGACCCGCTCCTGCCTGAAATGATCGAATGACTCGTATGTACTGACGTAAACGACTCTTTTTACCTTCTCCCTGAGCGCCGCTTCGCAAACATGACGGGTGCCACCAATGTTGATATCCGTAAAATCTTTGAGCGCTCCCCAGTCGGAGGTGAGGGCTGCCACATGAAAGAGCAGATCACAGCCCTTAATCGCCCTGTTGACTGCATCAGCATCACGGATATCACCCTCAACCACGTTCACTCCCTGCATTTTCAAGCCAGCAATGCATGCATTGCCCTTCCGGACAAGTGCTTTCACATCATATCCTTCATGCAGGCAGCGTTGAACGAGATGCGACCCGATGAAACCCGATGCTCCTGTGACCAGTGCAACCGTCATGTTATCTGTTGATTGGAATTTGCATAATTTTTGATCTACACCGTTGAACGCTTAGATGAGTGTTGCGATGCCTGTTTATGCTTCTTGCCGGGGGCTTATTTCTTTGCTTCCCAGTAGCAGCGTTTCGGTGAAACAATCAACGCTTCATCTTTCAAAACCTTTATCGCTTTATCGACCTCTTTGCGATCCAGTCCACTGATTTCTGTAATCTGACCGGCGCTTAACTGATTCTCCTCTTTTTTCAGTACTTCGAGTATAATAGTTTTCGCATCCATGAGTTCTCTGTTTGGTTAAAAATTGGCAGGCAGGAAGAATAACAATAATCAGCAGCTCCCTGCGCATTTATTCTTCACTTTTAGGCAGAAAGGAGAGGTCAACGTAATATTTTTTTGGATTATTTTTATCAATAAAGACCTTGATTCGCTGACTATTGATGTGGTTCGTCGGGTCATACCAGATATCGTTGCTCTCGAATACACGCACTTGAGATGAGGAGGGGTCCTTCCACTGCGTCAAGACCCGGAACGGATTTCGGCCATTAACGAAAACGGCCCCATTCACCCTTACACCCTGAAAGTCGGTCTCAATGGCGCGTCCCTGCTCTTTCAGGTACTCCCCTTGGCGTTTTTTCAGCATGGGCACAAAGGTGACTCCAGCACCAATCAGGAAGAATATGGCTCCCATCATTCCAAGAATAACCGAGCCGCCCCAGAGTGAAAAGAAGCTGTTGATTCTGGCCTCCTGCGGTTTGGCGGGGAAATACAACACCTCTACTTTTTCGCCTTTTGCGTAAGCGGGAGGGTTGGTGGCTGTTGATGAGACAAAAACGATTGTTTCGTTGTCCCGGTTCGCGAAATGAACAACCGGGGCGTATGTTATTCCGTGTTTCGAATAGGTTTGCATGAAATTGACAACCGTCCCCTCCGTTCTTGCCGCCTCTGCGAGAAATGAACGGGTGCCCTGATAGAGAAAGAGTGCTCCGGCCAACATACCAATACCGAGAAACGAGAAAACATATTTGATGATGCCAAGTGCTTTCATGTTCGGCTCCTTTTTTGCATCAATTTACAAGTTTTTTTTTACAACACGATACGATCCGCTCAAAGCGGTTACCATCAGTTCCCGAACAGTTCTCTACCGCTCGCACAAAAAAAAAGCCCCGTAACAAAAAATGTCACGGAGCTGGACGTTACGGGGGAAACCCGCAATGCTTTTTTTTACCGACTATCCTCTCAAAAAAGAGTCTTCAGGCTTCTGCACCTTCTGCCTCAACTTCAAAATGAACCTTGACGGTGATATCCTGGAAGATTTTCGCATCAGCCTCATATTTTCCGAGCGTCTTGATGGGCTCTTCAATGGTGATCTTCCTGCGGTCGATGTCGATTCCCTGAGCTTTAAGGGCATCGGCAATGTCGGCCGAAGTAACGGTTCCAAACAGCTTGCCGGAGTCACCAGCTTTTGCATAAACCTTGAGTGACATCTGCTCAATTTTCTGGGCATGTTCACGGGCGCTTTTGCGCTGCAACTCGATTTTCTTGGTCTGCTGCTTTTTCTCTGTTTCAAGAGCTTTGAGTGTACCCTCGGTAGCTCTTATAGCTATACCCTGCGGAATCAGGAAATTGTTTGCGTAGCCGTTTTTGACCGCAACAACATCACCTGCATCGCCAAGGGTAGCCACATTGTTTCTTAAAATGACTTTCACTGCTTAGCTTCCTCGT
>CAIMHT010000060.1 GCA_903840935.1 uncultured Chlorobiaceae bacterium | reverse complement strand
TGCTCTGGCATCAGAGTCAAAAAGAATATCTTTAGCAGTCATTGTAAAGCGTTCCTCCAGTAGGTTTAAAAAAAAAGTTAATTACAGATCAGCCGAGAATAGCAAAAATGTCGGACTCACGCATGATGAGGTAATCCTCGCCTTCCACGCTTACTTCGGTACCGGAATATTTGCCATACAGCACTTTACTGCCTACCGTGACCTGCATTTCGAGCAACTGGCCATTGTCGGCAATTTTACCTGCTCCTACAGCAACAACTTCACCATACTGCGGCTTTTCTTTTCCGGTATCAGGAATGTAAAGGCCGCCTTTGGTTTTTTCTTCCGCCGCTGCAGGCTTAACAATAACTCGATCAGATAAAGGTTTCAAGTTCATTGTCTTCTCTTGTTTGGGTTTTGGATTTAATAGTAAGATACTATTGACTTAAGTAAAGGGTTTATGCCGTTAGCACTCAAAGAGGCCGAGTGCTAACGGAACAATCAATAATAACAAAATTACACTTCCCTCCAAAGAATTTCTTTATCACCCGGACGATATTTTTCACGACACAGAACAATCATGAATAAGCCAATCTATTACAGCACAATCGGTAAAGTAACCCTGGAAAAGCTTCGAAGCATAACGTCAAAAATGCGTGACGATACGGCAACTGCAGAAGAGCGGCAATTTTGTCTTCTCTTGCAGGAAATCGTCGCCCTTGCCAACAACCGGCTTTCGGTAGCTTTAAACGAGAGTGAGTTCAGCAAGGGAGAGGCGGTTTGGGTAGAGCGCACGGCAGCCCACTATCCGCATATCAGGCTGCATGGTGGTGCACTTGAAGACGATCCGAACCCCGTCAACGTTCGAGCGAAGGCTGGAGATAGCGACCGGTCAGGGAGTCCGTTCTGAGTGCGATCTCCTCCGGTGTCCCTTCAGCTACAAGAGAGCCCCCCTTATCCCCCGCCCCCGGTCCGAGGTCAATAACCCAGTCGGCCTGTATGATGATATCGGGGTTGTGCTCGATTATAACAAGTGTGTTCTTCTGCTCAAGAAGTTTTTCAAAACAGCAGATAAGCTTGTTGATATCTTCAAAATGAAGACCGGTTGTCGGTTCATCAAAAATAAAGAGGGTGTGCGCCACATCAGCATGGGCAATAAAGCTTGCCAGCTTGAGCCGTTGCGCCTCACCGCCAGAAAGGGTGCTTGAAGACTGACCAAGCTTGATGTAACCGAGCCCCACCTCATCAAGTACCAGAAGTTTTTTGGCAATCGCTCTCTCTTTGCTGAAAAAAGTGATGGCCTCCTCTACCGTCAGGGCAAGCACCTCGGCGATTGAGAGTCCGTTATACTTCACTTCGAGGGTCTCTGCCTTGTAGCGGAGGCCGTTGCAATCCTCACAAACAGCCTCTATATCTGCAAGAAACTGCATCTCAATATGGACACTCCCCTCTCCTGCACAGGTTTCACAACGCCCTCCAGGAATGTTGAAAGAAAAATAGCCTGCCTTCAGCCCCCTTTGCCGTGCATCCTTTGTCGAGGCAAAAAGGGTGCGGATATCGTCAAATATCTTCAGGTAAGTAACGGGGTTACTGCGGCTTGATTTTCCAATTGGAGACTGGTCAACATGCTCAACGCGGTCAACAAGCCATGAGCCCGAAATTGAGCGGTGTGTGCCAACCTTCTCCTTCAGGCCAACCTTATCCTTCATGATCCCCTTGTTGAGGATATCATTAACCAGGGTAGACTTGCCCGATCCACTTACCCCCGTCACACAGGTCATGACACCAAGAGGAAAGCGGACGTCGATATTTTTCAGATTGTTCTGCATGGCACCAGTGATCTCAATGCAGGAGCTAAAATCAACCGTTCTGCGAACGGCTGGTACTGCGATTTGTTTCATGCCATTGAGATACTGGGCGGTCAGGGAGGTACCAGACTCTTTCATGGCCGCCACCGAACCATGAAAAACCACCTCACCGCCGAGACGACCAGCATAGGGACCGAGATCAATCACTTCATCAGCCGCCTCAATAATTTCGCGGTCATGCTCAACAACCACGACAGTATTGCCAAGGTCACGCAGCTTTCGGAGCAACGTAATAAGGCGGGCTGAGTCGCTCTGATGCAGCCCTATGCTCGGTTCGTCAAGAATATAGATGGCCCCTACAAGCGGAGAACCAAGGGAGGTCGAAAGATTGATTCGCTGAAACTCACCTCCGCTCAGGGTATGGGTCAGACGATCAAGGGTGAGGTAGTTCAATCCCACATCAAGCAGATAGCCAAGCCTCTTGATGATCTCCTGCAACACAACTTCGGCCACGTTACGGTCAAATGGGGAAATATTGAGGTTACGGAAAAAGTCTGAGGCATCGGTAATGTTCATGCGCGCAACCTCACTGATATGACGGCCAGAAACCCTGACAAGGCGCGCATCAGGATTAAGGCGGCTCCCTTCGCAATCGGGGCAGGTTGCGTAGCCGCGGTACCGGCTCAAAAAAACCCGGTAGTGCATCTTGTAACCGGCATCCTTCTCTATTTCAGCAAAAAAAGGCCAGATACCCTCATAGCGGCCATCCGAAGTCCCCTTCCAAATAATTTCCTTCTGCTCGAATGATAGCTTTTCATATGGCCTGTCAGCCGGAATACCAAGAACATCGGCATGTTCAAGCAGGGCCTGAAGATTCCATCGGTACTTTTCTGAATTCCAGCAGGCAATGGCGCCCTCTTCGAGCGAAAGCGATTTGTCGGGCACAACGGCATCCTCATCAATACCGGCAATACGTCCAAACCCCTGGCAGGTCGTACAGGCGCCAATCGGAGAGTTGAAGGCAAAAAGCTGGGGGGAGGGCTCCTGATATTCAATACCATTCAGTTCAAGCCGGTCGCTGAAGTGGTAGGTTTTACCTCCGACAACCTTCAAAATGGCATACCCTCCGGATTCATTAAAACAGCTCTCGGCAGCCTGTGATACGCGGCTGAAAACCTTTTCATCATCGCGCGCCACAAAACGGTCGACCAGCACAAGAAGCGCCGAGCGCTCGGCACTCGGCATCTCAAGCACCCGCTTGCAGGCCAACTCCTGGTTGAGGTCCAAAATCTCCTCCCCTGCTACCACCCTGAAAAAGCCCTTTTTCAGAAGATTTGCGATTTCATCCTGCACCGAGCAGGTGTGGTGGCCAGCATCCTCATGAGCAGGGAAAAAAAAACCTGCATAAAATTTTGTGCCCTCCTCAAAAAATCCTGCCTGCAAACTCACATCATCAGGAGTATGACGCAAGACAAGCTCATTGGTATCGCGAGAATAGATTTTACCGATACGGGCATAGAGCAGACGGAGATAGTCATAAATTTCCGACACCGTACCAACTGTGGAGCGCGGGTTCTTCGGAATAGGTTTCTGTTCAATAGCGATAGCCGGAGCAATTCCTTCAACACTTTCAATATCCGGCCTCGGCATGCGCTCAAGGAACTGCCGTACATAGGCTGAAAGGGATTCAACATAGCGACGATGACCTTCTGCATAGAGGGTATCGAAGGCAAGGCTTGATTTGCCCGATCCACTGACTCCGGTCAGCACCACAAACTTGTTGCGGGGAATACAGACCGAGATATTTTGAAGATTGTGGGTGTTAATGCCTTTGAGGACTATATCAGGCAGACTCGTTTCAGCAACGGCTGAATTGTTGAGCCTATGAGTGGTCATGTTTAAATTGTCATCTGGTTTCATGCAAATAGAGTCGGGCTAAATACGAAGATAAGAAACGAAGCCCGGGAAGCTCAGGGAAAAAACTTTTTGGTAAGCTGGTTGCTCACCCCTCAATCTCTTTGAGGAGAGAATGGATCGTGGTTGCGGCCAGAAGTGCCTGGATTTTATGCTGCAAGGTATTCATATAACCCCTGTGATGACATGATGAAAAAATTTCACATCGATCAGCCTTCACTCCACACCGCACCAGGTGCGGCTTTCCCTCAATGGCAAGCGCAATATCGGCAACGGTAACCTCATCAATAGCTTTGCCAAGGGTGTATCCCCCTTTTACCCCCTGGACAGATGCAGCAATGCCTGCCCGTTTAAGACTCTGCATTGCCTTAGAGAGAAACTCCTGTGAAAAGCCAATCTCATCAGCCATTTCCTTGACCGTTACCACCCGTCCAAGACCCTTGGTTGCCAAATAGGTAACCGCATGAAGCCCATATTCAAATTTTCTGGAAACCTGAAGCATAGCATCGAATTTTATTAAATAGGACTATTTTAACCCTATTAAACATAAAAACCTAATATCTTTTCTCTTGACGGAAAAACCTATATTACTTTTTAAGCAAGGTATTATCATCCGCAATCAATGATTTTTATCATGAACAACATTGTAAAAGATCAATATTTTCTATGGCAGTTCTCCCCTCAACACGAGGCAAAAATCCGGTGGCAGGAGTTCGGAGAGGATCACGCAGAAAAGACCCCGATTCTTTTTCTTCACGGTTACGGAGGGATGATTGAGCACTGGGATCTGAATATTCCTGAATTTGCCCATGATCATAAAATCTATGCCATGGATTTGATCGGATTCGGAAAATCACAAAAACCAAATGTAGGCTATAGTCTTGAACTCTTCGCCTCACAAATAGAAACGTTTCTCTACCTGAAAAAACTTGACTCGATCATTATTGTCGGTCACTCGATGGGTGCCGCAAGTGCAATCTACTTCGCCCACCATCAACCAGAAAAAATAAAGTCGCTCATTCTTGTCAACCCTTCCGGTCTTTTTGGCGATACCATGGATGGCATGAGTACCCTTTTTTTTGGTCTTGTCGCCTCACCTCTCATTGGCGAGATGCTTCTGGCGGCCTTTGCGAACCCAGTTGCTGTTGGTCAGAGCCTCATGCCAACCTACTTTAATCAGGGTAAGGTTGACGACAAACTGATCAAACAGTTCACCCAGCCACTCCAGGACCAGGGAGCTCAATTCTCTTATCTGTCACCCTCAAAAAGACCGCTTGATTTCAGGCTCGACAACATCACAAAACCCTGCAATTATAACGGCCCGGCTTTTCTTGTCTGGGGAGCAGAAGACAGCGCACTCCCGCCACATAAAATCATACCTGAATTTCAGCAACTTCTGCCGCAGGCCGGGGCATATATCCTCCCGAAAGCATCGCACTGCAGCCACCACGATGCGCATGAAGAGTTCAACAAACGGCTGGCCTGGATCCTCGAACTTGTTGAACCCGCGACTGCACACTGAATTACCACATCCTGCCTTGCCTGAAGTGTATATCCTTCAGTTCAGGCGCTTTCAGGCCTATTTCGAGAGCATAGCTCCGGAATTGGCCGAAAGGGACCCACTGAGCGCTAATCTGCCAGCAGTGAAGATTCCGGGTCAGTTGAAGCATGGGCAAAACCAGCTTCTCGTTTTGAAAATCATACCCGGCATTGACGGCCATCTGCCAGTTTGAAGAAAGAGCTGCTTTGGCCGCTGCATTGATCAGTGTCGTTGTCTCTGGAACAAGAGGATTGCTGCTGTCTGATTGCAGAAAGAGAGAAAAACGAAGTTCCCAGGGCAGGCTGTAATCGACGTTGCTGAACTCCCCCATGTTAAAATAAGTCTGAAGGGTATTCATCAATAGTGGCGATCGGACTGTTGAGGGAGCTGTGACGGTCTCTCTGTCGCCCTGAATGCTGAAGCTCATATCGAGAAATCCCTTGACAAAACGGAGCACTCCATTACCCTCCTCACTGTTGGTACGGTTAAGCCTAGCACCGGTCAATGGATCATAACCATAAAAATCATACATCGATCCCGCGCTGAAAAGCAGGTTCTCCGAAAGGGCATTACTTGAAGCAGTAAAGGTCAAGGGCGAAAAATGAAAGAATTCAGCCGCCGTATTGTAAGCCGTCGAAACAGTCAATGAGAGCAACTGCCTTGAATAATCTCCACCCGGAGAGCCCTCTTCGTGCAAAGAGGATGGGCTTCTGAATTTACCATGAAAAAGATTTTTCAGAGAAATACCAACGGCGTTCTGACCTTCGGGAATACCAAAATTGAGCGTATTCTGGTCTGGCCAGTCATAGAGATGATGGGAATAATCATACCTGCTACCGGAAAACGCCGGATTCCAAGCGTAGGTGATGGTGGGGATAACGGTATGACGCAGCGCCTTCAGACCAAAAACATTTTCAAGAAACCCGGTATCAAGAACCCCATAAACCCTTGTACTTGCATCAACGGAAAATATGGCTGTTGAAAAATCTTCATTACCGCCATCCGGATGCAGTGAATGAACAACGGTCACACCTGGATTGACATTGAAATGGCTGAACCATGTCGATTGCATGCGCAATGGAAACACAAGAGTCGTGCCGCTATAGGTATCGTCATAGCTTCCCTGATTGGGCTTTCTCCCCTGCAAGCTGAACCCTTGGGTAAAGAGCGCCTTGGAGCCAGCACCAAATTCACGGAAGTACCCCACCTCTCCATTGATAGCGGCTGCATATCCGGAAGAGGAGGCAAGATTATAAGAGGTAAAATCAGAGACAAAAGATCCGCCGGCTGTTAGAGAAAAATCATCTCTCCAGTCATCACCGGAAACGCCGGAACGAAAGGGATAGATTCGATTCTGATACAGCGATGCACCAACACGCTGCGAGTCATAATGAGTGGTCAACTCTTCGGAACGATGGTAAAAAAGAGCCACAATGCTGTTCTCATCATTGAACGTCCTGGCCAGAGAGGCACGGGCATTGGATTGCTGGGTCACCATGGTTTCTGAGTTAATGGAATTCAGATTGTAACCCTGCGGTGCACCTTGCAACTGAACATTCACATCAAGACGCGTTGATGTATCAAAAACCTGATTGTGAACAATAGTTGCATTCCATTCACTGTGTTGTGGATAGCGTTGGTATTCACCGGAAATCACACCTTTCAAAAGAGTTGGCACCACATAGCGAAACCGTTCACCGAGGCTCCAGCTTCCATTAAGGGAAAGATCCCCTTTAAGCCTGACATCCATATAATCGTTGGTGGCCCAGAAATATCCAAGATTCGACAAAGCGTAACTCCGCTCACTGTCATAGCCCAAACGGGGCATGAGAAAACCTGACGATCGGGCATTACTTAACGGAAAAACCATATAGGGCAGCGCAAGAATCGGTATGGGTGGCAAACGCCTCGAAAAAAGCTCCGGGCGAACATACATGATCAACGATGTTGCGGTAACGTTTCTGTCGGGCAGAACGGTCATCCGGGAGCAGGAGAACCAGGAATGCGGCTCAGGATCATCACAGGTCGTCAAAATACCATTCTTGATGATCAATGCGCCCGTTTCAAGCCTCGTAACATTCTCTCCACTAAAAATCATCGCCTGACCAGAGGAGGAGACATGAGAAGTCTCTCCCTTTCCACTCTTGAAATCATAGGTCATCGACTCAGCATTGAAACTCCCGTCCCGGTCGGTAAAGTGAGCTGGCTCTATAATCTTGCTGGAGGAATCGGCAATACTGAAGGCATGGAGCTTCGAGGTCTCGAAATCAACAATAATTTTCGGAGCCTGGACAGAGGTGGCCTCATGATCAAGAGTCGCTTTTCCCCATAACTCCATGTTCCGTCTGTCGAGATGGTAGATAACCGAATCCCTCGCCGTAAAGAAAATGGTGCTTTTAAGCCCTCCCGTTCCAGAAAGCGAATCAGCATCGGCCCTCTGTTTCCCGGGCAACTCATGGCTCCGCTCTTCTGCCATCTCTGCCGCATGCAGAGGTTTCAGGCAAAGAACAGACACGCCCAACAGAACGAGGCAGAAAATGGCCAGAAACGACTTTTTATGCTTGATAAACACCAATGCAGTAATGCTCCGCTACAGTATTATGATATACTCTTATAAAAGTTTAAATATATTAATTTTATTTATCGTGTTGCCGGTTTTTTCTGTATAACTCTTTGCTGCAGGCAGGGTAACCACCTTGTCGGGAATTCTTTAACTTTTTTTATTCCATGGTGCCCTCTGATTATTCCGCGCCCGATTCCGCCGGACATTTTGGCTGTTTCGGCGGCAAGTTTATCCCTGAAACACTCGTTAAAAATGCAGCCGATCTTGAATTGGAGTACCTCAAGGCAAAAAACGACCCGGCCTTTCAGGCAACGCTTGACCACCTCCTCCATGATTACGTAGGCCGCCCGACGCCACTCTATCATGCCGAACGGCTCAGCAGGACGCTGCAGGGTGCCCGAATTTACCTCAAACGTGAAGATCTCTGCCATACCGGAGCCCATAAAATCAACAATGCCCTTGGACAGGTGCTTCTCGCCCGCCGAATGGGCAAAAAGAGGGTTATTGCCGAAACCGGCGCTGGACAACACGGGGTAGCCACGGCTACGGTCTGCGCCCTGTTCGATCTTGAATGCGTCGTTTATATGGGTGAAGAGGATATTCGGAGGCAGGCACCAAACGTTGCCAGAATGAAGCTTCTCGGTGCGGAGGTACGACCGGTCGGGAGCGGCTCAAAAACCCTGAAAGATGCAACAAGCGAAGCAATCCGCGACTGGATGAACAATCCTGACGAGACTTTCTACATCATTGGCTCGGTTGTCGGCATGCATCCCTACCCGATGATTGTCCGTGATTTCCAGGCCATCATCGGAAAAGAGACTCGCTCACAGATTCTTGCACAGGCAGGAAGGCTTCCCGACGTCATCACCGCATGTGTTGGCGGTGGCAGCAATGCGGTCGGCATGTTTTATGAATTCCTGAAGGATGCGGGGAAGATTGAGATGGTTGGTGTCGAAGCTGCTGGAGAGGGACTGGACAAACGACATGCAGCCTCCCTCACTCTCGGAACACCCGGAGTACTGCACGGCGCCATGACAAAACTGCTGCAGAATGAGGATGGGCAGATTCAGGAGGCACACTCCATCTCCGCAGGTCTTGACTATCCCGGTGTCGGCCCTGAACACTGTTACTTACAGGAACTCGGTTTGGTGAGCTACACCTCAGTCACCGACAACCAGGCACTTTCGGCGCTCGAAACACTTGCAAAAACCGAAGGGATCATTTGTGCACTTGAATCGGCCCATGCCATGCACTACGCCATCACAAGGGCACCCCTTATGCCAAAAGATGCCATCATCGTCGTCAACCTCTCAGGACGGGGCGACAAGGATATGGAGACGATCATGCGGGAGCTTTCATTATAATAATTGAGCGGCATTGCGATTTTGGCCACTCTCCCATTATCGAAATGATTGTCTTATCTTTTAACTGAATTTTTTTTGTATCAAGGAGTTTGTTGACTTAGCAGAGTT
>CAIMHT010000059.1 GCA_903840935.1 uncultured Chlorobiaceae bacterium | reverse complement strand
GCTGATAATGCCGTTGAGATGGGTCGTTATGATGCTGTCGGGAGAGGCCGATATAAGGGTCTGGTATTGTTTGTCCAACTGCCGTCTCGCTTTTTCAGCTTCATTGTATTCGTTCTGCTTTGCGATAAAAACAGCCAACGACCTCTCTTCAGCATTTTTGCGTTTGGTGATGTCATGAATGATGACGTAGAGAAGCTCTTTGTCGGCAACACGAACCAGGTTGCTGAAGACCTCTACATTACGCAAAGAGCCGTCTGCCCTGCGGTGCTCAAATAATATACGACTCTGTTCTGCAGTCCTGCATTTATAAAGGTTGCTTTTCACCTCCTCAGCATTGATACTGGTGAGCTGCTGTATACTCATCTGCTTCAGCTCTTCAATTGACCATCCATAAAAATCCGCAGCAGCACGGTTAGCATTCATGATTTAGCCCGTATCAGGGTCAAGAAGAATCATGACCGCAGAGTGATTTTCGAAGAGCAACCGGAATCGTTCTTCACTTTGCATCAGCCTCTCTTCGGTCTGCTTGCGTCCCGTGATATCATTAAAGAGTGCAACACAATCCCCTTTTTGAGGACTGTAGAGGGAAATGTCATACCATTTGTTCAAGGGTTGCAGGCAGATTTCAAATTGGTCAGAAATCCCTGATTCCGCTACCTTTTTGTGCTTTTCGATAAACTCGGGATGAAACTCGACAATTCCCGGCCAAACCTCCCTCATGCTCAGGCCGGTCACCTTTTTAAGCCCTGTCAACGTCTCATAAGCTTCGTTGACATCCAGATAAAGCAAATCCGGAGGACGCCCCTCTTCAACAATCATCCGGCAACGTGCGTAACCGATACTCATAAAGGCGAAGGGAGTGGAGGGAGGCGTTGCTCTTGATACAAAAGCGACCGATGCTTTATAATATTCCGGCATTCCAATAACTCCTCTGCTTTAAAGCTGCTCCGTTGGCACGGAGGATTAGATATTCTTCGCCAATATCACCAGGAATCTCTCAAAATAAACGACAAAACCATCAGTAAATGGAACAGCTCATGCTCTATGGCACTTGCACCTTCGCGACGGTCATGCAGGTGAGCAAAAACCGGGCGATGCAATTATAACGAAATATAAGTATACTTGGAGGTAAGAAAAAGCGGCAAATTATCAGAAGCCCTTCTTTTCGGGGCACCTCGTTACCGGCGCAGCACTCTTTCAGGCACACCCGCCGCTGAACCATTCGGGAGATACAGCTTTTTTCATTGCTGAATGATGCCGTCAGGGCACTCCGCCCGAATGATGCCAGCGCTTCTATAAGCGGCAAAAAGAGAACGGTACAACCTTTTCAATATTTATGTACATTTACCGGTAACCTTTATATCCGCTGTGATTCGAAGAATTATTCAGTTACCAATCATGGAAAAAAAAGAGCCATTTTATCATAACCTTGCTGCATTACGGCAAATGGCTGAAAAGCGCCTGCAAGAAAAGGGAGAGAGCAATCCGGTTGTTTGCACTTCACCTGAGGAGATGCGCAATCTTGCCCATGAGATGGCGGTTAAACAGGTTGAGATTGAAATACAGCAGGAGGAGTTGCTTCAATTGAAAAATAAGCTTGAAAACCGCCAGGCGCGATCTCTTGAGCTCATTGAAATAAACCGGCAGACGCAGATTAAGGAGAAACATTCCGCACTTCAGGTAACAAATCAGGAAAAAGCCAAACTGACCCAGGCCAACAAAAAGCTTTTTGCCAACCAGACATCGCACAGAGACCTCATCGATTACATGCGGAACGGTTACGTTTATGGCAGAGTCATTTACAAAGAGGGATGCGCCGTCGATTTTGTTCATGAAGAGGTGAATGCCGGTTACGAGAAAATAACCGGTATAAAAAATGTGGCTGGACGAAAAGTATCAGAAATTTTTCCCGATATCGGTCAATCTCAGCCCGAGTTTCTCGAAAGACATTTTCGTGTAGCCGAAACCGGGATTGCCGATCATTTTGAAATCTTCCTTGCACCGTTGGGTCAATGGTTTGATGTTTCAATGTACTGCCCGCAAAAGGGGTATTTTGTTTCGATGTTCGATGACGTTACCGAGCGCAAGCGCTACGAATTTCTTTTGAGATTCCGGCTTCGCATCCTCCAGATGGCTGAAACCGCTACGGTAGAGACGTTGCTGCAAGAGACACTTCAGGAGGCTGAACGGCTGACAAACAGCAAAAATGGATCTGTTTCTTTTGTTGCGAAAGATCAGCTCTCACTTTCATTGCAGGCCTGTTCCATGGATACCGAAAAAACAATGTGCCGCCGAAAAGAACAGGGTCAGTCCTTTCAATTGGGCAATAAAGGGCCTTGGGCGGATGCGATACGGGAACAGAGGGCGGTGATGCACAATTATGATCCTGTGCTGAAGCAGTGCATGAGGATGCGCGGAAGTTGCCTTTCCGAAGTTCGGCGCGAACTGATTGTTCCGGTCATTCGAAACGACGAGATCGTGGCCGTGATTGGCATTGGAAACAAACCCGAAGTGTATGACGAGAGCGATCTTCGCTGGGTAACTGTTCTGGCCAACCTGACGTGGGATATCGTCGCAAAAAAGATTGCTGAAACAGAGCAGGAAAAACTTCAGCTCCAGCTCCAGCAGTCACAAAAAATGGAGATGATCGGCCAGCTTGCTGCCGGCATGGCCCATGAAATCAATAATCCCCTGAATTTTATCGCCATTAACTTCTCAAACATCCGCGATATTACTTTGGATTTGCGCGACATTCTCAAAGAGTATCAAAACATCATCAGAAAGCAGGAGGAGAAAAACTTTTCTGAAAAGGATTTGAAAGCATTACGTCAAAAAGAGGCTGAACTTGATGTCGAGATGCTGATCAATGATATACCAGAAATCCTTGCCCAATCACAACGGGGGTTCGAGCGCATCACCTCCATTATTAACAGTATGGGGAATTTATCGCACCGCTATGCCATCGATAAAAAGGTTTCGTTCAACATCAATCAAGGGATCAATGATACGCTTGTCATTGCTCGTCATGAATACAGCCCTTGTGCCGACATTATAACATCGCTTGGAGAGCTGCCCCATGTTCTCTGCAATCCAGAGCAGATCAATCAGGTCTTTCTCAACCTCATCATCAACAGTGTCCACGCCATACAGTCTCAACAGCGAAGCTCAAACGGAACGATCAGTATTCACACCTGGTTCGACAGCAGCAATGTCTACTGTTCAATTGCCGATGATGGCCCAGGCGTACCTGAAGCCATCCGAAAGGATATTTTCAACCCTTTTTTCACCACCAAAGACCCTGGAAAAGGAACAGGACTCGGTATGAGCATTTCCTGGGATATTATTGTTGTCATGCATAAAGGAACCCTTTCCTTTGAAACTCCGGCTGAGGGCGGCACAATTTTTACCCTGTCGCTGCCTCGAACACCTGATGAATAAACCCTCTTAAACAGCCCGGCAACGCTGATTTCAGAAATCTGGTGCGGTCAACTCTTTGAGTGCTGAGGCGACCTCGGTCACTCGTAACGGTTTTTTCAGAAGTTTGCGGATTCCGGACTGATTAAGGAGGTCTGGATTATCAATGCCTTCGGCATAGCCGGTGATCAAAATTATCGGCAGTTTCGGACTCTTTTTATGTATTTTTCCCGCAAGCTCAATACCGGTCATTTCAGGCATGGTCAGATCGGTAATGACAAGATCGAACGCTTCTGGATGCAGCAAAAAGAGTTCGACCGCGACCTGTGCTGAACTGAATGCTTCTGCCTTGAATCCAAGTTTTGTTACCATCAACTTGAGCATTTTGAGCGCCGCTTCTTCATCGTCAACAACGAGTATGGTGCCACTTCCCTTGGTGTAACTTATCTTTTCCAAAGCATTCAAGGCCTGTTCATCAATCACCGGCAGCCAGATAGTGAACGCGGTTCCTTTTCCCTGCTTGCTCTCAACAGTAATCCCCCCCCTGAAACTTTTGATGATTCCATGAACAACCGAAAGCCCGAGACCGGTACCTTTATTGGCTGGTTTTGTCGTAAAGAATGGTTCGAAAATGTGCTCCATCGTCATCTCATCCATACCACACCCGGTATCAGAAATAGTGATACGCACATATCTTGCTTTGTCAAACTCCGGAAAGAGCTTCGTCATGCTGCCGTCAAGAGTGACTTCGCGGAGATCTATTGTCAAGACGCCCAGTGACGGTGCCATTGCATAGAAGGCATTGGTGCAGATATTAAGGATAACCTGATGGAGTTTCGATGAATCGGCCAGAATATTTCGGCAGAATTCGAAATGCTGTTCAATGGTTATGGTAACAGGTATTAATGGTCGAATAAGTTTCAGTGCTTCATTGATAACTGCCTGAACGTTGACAACCGTCGATGCAGCTTCCTCGGCTTTGCTGAAGGTCATAATTTGTGCCACAAGCTGCTGTGCCCGTTGAGCAGCCAGCATGATTTCACTGAAATATTCGCACAACGCATCATCTTTGGAAAGGCTCATGATTCCCATTTCAGCATAGCCAAGAATAGGTGTGAGGATGTTGTTGAAATCATGCGCAATACCGCCAGCAAGGGTACCAATGGTCTCCATACGCTGTGATTTGCGGAGATGCGACTCCAACAGTTGTTTTTCTTCCGCGTCCCTCTTTTGCTCGGTAATATCACGAATCAGCCCGATCATTCCGGAAAATTCCTGATCCTGATAGTAGCGTATATGAACTTCTCCGAAAAAGAGTGACCCGTTTTTTTTCCTGAACGGGAATTCAAAAAAATCTTTCGATGACTTATGCAACAATAAATCGTTGAATGTGACAAGGGAACGGGGAATGTCTTCTTCATAAATATAGTCGGTAAAGAGACGTCCTTTAACCTCTTTAGCGGTATAACCAAAAACGGTTTCCATAGCCTGCGAAACATAGGCCAAGACTCTGCTGGCATCAATAACAAAAACTACCTCTGTCATTTGCTCGGTAATGGTACGGAACTTCCGTTCACTGTCTCGCAATGCTTTTTCAGCCAGCTTGCTCTCGGTTATATCAAAAACAATAGCATCAAGAAACTCCTTTCCCGCAATCTCGACCTTGCTGCTGAATACCTCCACATCACGCACAGAACCATCCGAGCGGTGATGACGAATAATAAACCTGTTTTGATTTGCTGAACGACTCTTGTCAAGATAGCTCTTGATATCCTCAACTGATATTGGGTTAATCTGGCGGATATTCATCTGCCTGAGCTCTTTCTGAGACCACCCATAAAAGTCTGCAGCCGCACGATTAGCATCAGCGATATTGCCCGTATCGGGATCAATAAGGATCTTGATCGCTGCATGGCTTTCAAACAGTTTTCTGAAACGCTCCTCACTCCGCAACAACTCCAGTTCAGCCTGCTTGCGCTCGGTGATATCGTTAATAATTGAATAAAGAAGTGATTTTTTTTCGAGCATGATTGGACCGCTGTACACCTCCACATCGCGAACAGAGCCATTGGCCAGACGATGGCAAAAAAGGAAGTAATTTCTCTTTTCGTTGCGGGCCAACTGCATCTCTGCCTGTATTTCAGCTTTGGTCAACATGTTGATCTGGCTGATGTTCATCTGGCACAACTCATCATATTGCCAGCCATAATAGGTGACCGCAGCGGGATTTACGTCAACAATACGTCCATCATCCGGATCAACAATCAACATAACGGTATGCTTGTTCTGAAACAGACTCCGGTAGCGTGCTTCGCTCTCCCGGATCTCATTTTCCGAATTTTGTTGCGCGTTGCGGGTTCGCAGCATCGTGATGCCGTAGGCCAGATTGTCAGCAAGTGCTTTGATCAGCTCAGCCTCTTCTGAATTAAATGCATCCGGTATAAGGGCGTAAATCGTTAACGCGCCAAAGACCTTTTTGTCCACCTTCATGGGCAAGCTGTGAATAGAAGCGTAGCCACGCTCTTTTGCATCCTCCCGCCATCGTTCGAAGTGCGGATCAATAAGTAGATCGCGAACCGTGCATGATTGACCCGTGCGGATCGCCGTTCCTGCAGGCCCTTGTCCAAGTTCGTTATCTGCCCAGGATATCTTGAGCTTCTCAAGATATCCATCATCAAAACCAGCCTTGGCAACAGGACGAACGCTCTTTTTCCTGTCATCTTCCGCATAACCAACCCACGCCATACGGTAGCCACCAACTTCAACGACAATGCGACAGACTTCATGCAATAATTCCATTTCATTAACGGCACGCAGCATTACCTGGTTGCATCTGCTGATCGCCAGCAGTGCACGGTTCAAACGGCGGAGTTCACTCTCCATCTGCTTTTGGGTAGTGATATCGATAACAGGTTTCACTATGCCTCCATTTTTCCCGCATTAAGCACAATGCCATCCACAGCAAGATTGGCACTCATGACAGCGCCACCCATAGAATCATAATACAATTGCTGCGAAAATCCCCCTGCAAGAAAGAGGTTACGGAGTGGCGTTTTCTGGGATGGCCGATACTGCTCCATCTGAGGCAGGGGGGCATAGACAGATTGGGGAATTTTCACCACGGTTGACTTCAGGATTCCGGCCCCGCGTGACGTTTCGGGATAACAGTTTCTGACACTCTGGTCAACAAGATGAATTATCTCCTCCTTTGAGAGCGCGATAAGCTCTTTTGCCGGAGCAACGCAGAACTCAAAACGGGTTTTGCCGTTGAAGGGCTCTCCGCGGAGCGTCGCGTAATCGGGTGTGGTACGGGCAAGGTTTGCATAAACAGGAATGACGCCATCGGGAGAAAAAAGCACATTGTCTGCCGCAGTAATCTCCCGATCGTACCAGATCTGTACCGAAATTACCGGAACCCCTTCAAGATGATCAAGATCTCTAAAAAAAGTGTGCTGTCGTTTCAATGAGTCTGGAAGTACCTTTTTCAGATTATGGACAGGCAGTGCCGCAAGATAGTAGTCGGCCGTCAAAATCTCGCCATTGCGAAGCTGGACGCCATTGATCTCCCTGCCATCAAAAAGCAGCTCTTCGACCACCGTCCTGTTCTTGAATATCGCACCTTTTGCAGTCGAATAATCAATGAGTGGCTGCGTCAGATACTCCTGGGGAGAACCTTTGAGAAAACCCATGCGGGAGGCATCCGGCATGCGATAAAAGGTCTCGGTAACATCAAGGATAATCTTGGCAGAGATCTCTTCTGGCGGAATAAACTTCAGGGCCAGAGCCATGGGGCGGAACATTTTCTCCAGAAGGCGACTGCCGAATTTTTTCACTGCTGCCCACTGGGCAAAACTCAGATGATCCTGGGTTGGGGCATACTTCTCTTTTTGCAACGCCAGAGGAATGAGGGATTTTGCAAACGCGGCCATTTCAGCAAAGGTAAAATAGCCGTTTTGCAAAATTGCCGGCAGAAGATGGAGTGGACTGGGAAGATCCCATGTCTTGAAGGTAAAGCTCTTTCCTCCCTCAAGGGTGTAGGTGAGCTGATGCTTTTTCCACACCACGGCATGATACGTTTTGAGCTCTTTCATGAGATCGTAGAGCACGCTGTAGGCACCAAAAAAACAGTGTGTTCCCGATTCGATCCAGTCACCCTCCTCATCTTTCCATGCCGAAACCTTGCCGCCGAAAATCTCTCTTTTTTCAAGCACCTTGACCTGAAAACCTTTATCGGTCAACCGTTTGGCCGCAGTCAAACCAGCCAGACCGCCACCAAGAATCAATACTGACTTTTTCTCTGAACTCATACGTTGCAATTGAAAGGAGATTGGCAAAAAAACACTACACAGCAGTACGTCCTTCCATTGCGCGTGAAAGGGTTGCTTCGTCAATAAATTCAAGCTCTGCTCCCACAGGAATCCCTCTCGCTATTTTTGTAACATGAATGCCAAGAGGCTTGAGCAGTTTGCTGAGATAGAGAGCTGTTGTTTCGCCCTCAATGGTCGGATTCAGGGCAAGAACGACCTCCCTGACGGCTTGACTCTCTGATGCTGCAAGACGCAGAAGCAGTTCACGAATCTTTATGTCGTCAGGACCTATGCCGTCAAGGGGTGAGATAAGGCCATGAAGGACATGGTAGAGCCCTTTGTAATGACCGCTCTTTTCAAAAGCAAGCATGTCAACGGGAGATTCAACCACGCAGATCACCGAACGGTCACGCGCCATGCTGCTGCACAGAGCGCATGGGTCAGTACCGATATCAGTGATATTCTGGCAGACTGAACAACGGATAACCTTGTCTTTGGCATTAATCAAGGCTCCAGCAAGCTTTTCCGCCTCCGCTCTCGGCTCACGCAGAATATACATGGCCATACGCTGGGCGGTTTTGCGACCGACACCGGGGAGTTTGGCAAATTCATCGATAAGAGCATCAAGAGCAGCAGAAGTATAACGCATAAAGAGCTACAGACCGAGATTCAGGTTTTTGAGCATATCCGCAGGATTCATCATCCCTCCGGTAACTTTGGATATCTCTTCCTGTGCAAGCCTGCCAGCTTCGTCCAGCGCATTGTTCACCGCAGCAAGGACGAGATCCTGGACCATTTCCGCATCATCCATGATATCGGGATCAATGGTCAGACTGAGCACTTTCTGCTTGCCGCTTGCGGTAACCTTCACCATGCCGCCTCCGGCTTCACCATGAGCCACAATCTTTTCAAGCTGCTTTTGTACATCCTGCATCTTTTCGCCGGCCTGCTGGATCTGTTTCATCATATCACCCAAATTCGGCATTGCCATCAGCTCTTCTCCCCTGTAAATTGTATAAAAATGGTTTCCGTCAATTTTTTCTGCGCAAGGCGAGATAAATTTTTTCAAGAATATCCCCGGTTGTCAGTTTGTATTTTTCAAGCAGTTCATCAGCCTTTCCGGACTCACCAAACTGATCTTCGACACCCACCATCTCGATCGGCACCGGAATAGTGAGGGCACAGACATGAGCAACTGCATCACCAAGGCCGTTGTAGATCTGGTGCTCTTCCGCCGTTACTATGGCACCGGTATCGTTGGCTGCACGCACAATGGCAAGGGTATCGATTGGCTTGATGGTATGCATGTTGATCACCCTGACGCCTACACCCTCTTTTTCGAGTATGCGGGCAGCCTCGAGGGCTTTCCAGACCATGATGCCGCAGGCAATGACCGTCACATCCTTGCCGGGATGGAGTTCGATTGATTTACCGATTTCAAAACCATCCTCATCAAGCGAAAAGTCAGGCACATTCGGCCTTCCAAAACGGAGATAGACCGGCCCCTGATGTTGCACAACAGCTTTTGTAGCGCGAACAGTTTCGCTGTAATCAGCAGGCACAACCACCGTCATTCTTGGCAGGCCGCGCATAAGACCAATATCCTCAAGAATCTGGTGGGTAGCTCCATCTTCACCGAGGGTCAACCCGGCATGTGAAGCACAGATTTTCACATTGAGGTTCGAATAGCAGACCGACTGGCGGATCTGGTCGTAAACCCTCCCTGTAGCAAATACGGCAAATGTTGCGGCTACCGGTATTTTTCCTGTGGTGGCAAGGCCAGCGGCCATTGAGATCATGTTTGCCTCAGCAATCCCCGTCTGGATAAAACGATCAGGGAACGCTTCACGAAACAAATTCATGTTCAGCGATCCGGTCAGATCAGCGCACAGGGCGACGACAGAGCTCTCCTGCGAGCCGATTTCAAGCAAAGCGTCGCCAAACCCTGTTCGGGTAGCCTTGTTTCCCCGCGAAACATATTGCGCCATCGCAACGCCAATGTTATTTTCTTCCATTACTTCAAGAATAACTTAAATTATGAAAAGCACTTCCGCTTGGCTATGGTACCGAAAAAATTTCAAACCCCATGAGAAAAGTTGTTGAATATAAGCATACTGAAATAGCGGTGAAAAAAAAATTAGGTCAAAATTTTCTGACAGACCGCAATATCACAAGAAAAATAGTGCTTGCTTCAGGAGCTGGACCCAATGAAAACATTCTTGAAATTGGCCCGGGGTTCGGGGCCCTGACAAGTGAGATCATAAAGTGCTGCCCGGTATTCACCGTTGTCGAAAAAGATCGGAAACTTGCAGAGTTCATAAGGTGCGAGTACCCGCAGCTCAAGCTGATTGAAGGCGACTTCCTTGAAACCGATCTTGCCGCACTTGCAGAGGAAAAACCACTTCGGGTACTCGGCAATATACCCTACTCCATCACCACCCCGATCCTTTTCAAACTTCTTGAACATCGCAACAATATCCTCTCGGCAACCCTGATGATGCAACATGAAGTTGCCATGCGAATTGTCGCAAAGCCCGGCACAAAGGATTATGGAATTCTTGCCGTGCAATTGCAGGCATTCTGCGATGTCCATTACCTCTTCAAAGTTGGACGCAAGGTTTTTCGACCACAACCGGGAGTCGATAGTGCTGTCCTGCAGATGACACCAAAAATAAATGACCCGGTGGAAGATGCTGACGCTTTCCGCCGGTTTGTCCGCACGGCCTTTCACCAGCGCCGCAAAACCCTGCTAAATAATCTCAAAGAGAGCTATAACCTTGACTCAGTAAAGAACGAAACCTTGAAACTGCGGGCTGAAGCGCTCTCGATTGAAGGGTTTTTTGAGCTCTTCAGAGAGCTGAAACCACTTCTGTAACAAATGATTCATTGCTCTACTCTTTATTTTTTATTAACATTAGTTTTTAAAACAAATCGTTCCCGACATGTTTTGCTGCCATTGTGCCATCCGTTCTTTTTGTCTGACTAATCCGTCCTCCCTTCTTTTTTATTAACCAATTTTATTTCCCAGGGGGTCACTCGTATGTCGCAGTCCTTCCACACCGTTTATCAGCAATCAATTGAGAACCCGGAAGCTTTCTGGGGAGAAGCCGCCGAAAAGCTGCACTGGTACAAAAAATGGAACAAGGTTCTCGATACAAGCAACCCACCGTTTTATCGATGGTTTGCCGGAGGCATGACCAACACCTGCTACAATGCTCTCGACCGCCACGTGGATGAAGGACGCGGTAACGACCTCGCCGTTATTTTTGACAGCCCGGTAACAGGCACCAAACAACGCTATACCTTTCGGGAGTTCCGCGACATTGTGGCGCTCTTTGCCGGAGCCCTGCAGTCGAGGGGTGTGCGCAAGGGTGATCGCGTGATCATCTATATGCCCATGATTCCCGAAGCTGTCGTTGCCATGCTTGCCTGTGCAAGACTCGGAGCCATCCACTCCGTCGTCTTCGGCGGTTTCGCCTCCCATGAACTTGCCATAAGAATTGACGACTGCAAGCCAAAGGTGATCATCTCCGCATCATGCGGCATTGAGCACAGCAAAATCATTGACTACAAGCGGTTGCTCGACTTTGCCATTGAGCTGGCCCACTTCAAACCTGAAATCTGTATCATCAAGCAGCGCGACCAGCTCAAGGCAGACCTCAATGAAGAGCGCGACCTGACCTGGAACCAGTCTCTTCTCGGCGCCGAACCCGCACAATGCGTACCTGTTGAATCTTCCGATCCACTCTATATTCTCTACACTTCCGGCACTACCGGCCAACCGAAGGGCATCGTCCGCGATCACGGTGGCCACATGGTTGCTCTGCAATGGTCAATGAAAAATGTTTACAACGTTGAACCGGGAGAGGTCTTCTGGGCTGCCAGTGATGTTGGCTGGGTTGTCGGCCACTCGTACATCGTCTACGCTCCCCTGCTTCAGGGATGTACCACACTGATTTTTGAAGGCAAGCCCGTAGGCACACCTGATCCCGGCACTTTCTGGAGAATCATCAGCGAATATAATGTCTCTGTGCTCTTTACGGCACCTACCGCATTCCGGGCCATCAAAAAAGAGGATCCGAACGGCAACTACATCAAGAACTATGACCTCTCCAGGTTCCGGACACTCTTTCTTGCCGGAGAACGGGCCGATCCCGATACGGTCAAATGGGCTGAACGCCAACTGAATGTACCGGTCATTGACCATTGGTGGCAGACCGAGACCGGATGGGCAATTGCCGCAAACTGTCAGGGCATTGAACCCGGACCGATAAAGTACGGCTCATCATCACGGGCGGTTCCTGGCTATAACGTCCAGGTTGTCAACTCTGATCTGGAGCAGCTTCCCGCCGGACAGATGGGCGACATCGTCATTAAACAGCCTCTTCCTCCCGGTACCATGCTGACACTCTGGAAGGCTGATAACCGGTTTGTCGAGACCTACATGAAACAGTTTCCCGGCTACTACCAGACCAGCGATGCCGGCTTTATCGACGAAGATGGCTACATCCATATCATGTCGCGTACCGATGACGTCATCAATGTTGCCGGCCACAGGCTCTCCACCGGAGCAATTGAAGGGGCGCTCTGCGAACATCCTGACGTTGCCGAAAGCGCGGTCGTCGGCGTTCACGACGATCTGAAAGGGCAGGTGCCACTCGGCTTTCTCGTACTTAAAAACAATGTTGATACTCCCCACTCCCAGATCATCAAACACGTTATTGAGTACGTACGTGAAAATATCGGACCTGTTGCCTCCTTCAAGAGCGCCATTATTGTTAACCGGCTGCCAAAAACCCGTTCAGGCAAAATTCTCCGCGGAACCATGCGCAAAATTGCCAACAGTGAAGAGTACACCATGCCGGCAACAATTGACGAACCGGTAATTCTCGATGAAATACGGGAAGCACTGCAAACTATCGGTTATGCCACAAAAAGCAAATCCATTACAAAGGACGCATGATCAAAAAAATTGACCACATAGCGATTGCCGTCCAGGACCTTGAAAGCGCACTTGAGACGTTCCGGAACGTTCTCGGGTGCGCCCCCGGGGCGATCAGGATCGAAGAGGTTCCGTCAGAAAAAGTGCGCGTTGCATTTATCACCATTGGAGAAAGCAAAATCGAACTGCTTGAACCCATGAGTGATGAGAGCCCCATTGCAAAATTTCTTGCAAAAAACGGCGATGGCATGCACCACATTGCACTGGAAACAGACGATATCGAAAAAGAGACCCGGCGACTTGCGTCAATAAATATTAATCCACTTGGCTTGCCGAAAGAGGGGGCCGGAGGGAAAAAAATTGTTTTTCTTCACCCTAAAGAGACCAACAGAGTCCTTCTTGAATTTGCTCAAAAACAGCATTAACCAATCAAGACAAAGCAGCTTGTAACCAGTGAAACATTTTTATCTGCCTTTCGAAAAAAAAGAGGGTTTCAGTTACTCTCACGAGAGTATTGAAAAACTCACCGAATACGAAAAATATCAACTCTCCTTTCACCCCGAACGCCCCAAACACCTCGATTACCTGACCGTTTTTGATGAAGCTGAAGAGTGCCTGCAGAACGATCTGCATGGCAGTTGCATTATCCAGACCCACCGGGCAGTGCTGCGCAACGGCGAAAACTCCTGGTGGCCCGTCATGTTGATCGGCCAGCAATCAGGTCCAACCTCTGATTTTGCGCTCATGCGCCAACTGATGAGGAATCCCGAAGAGATAGCAAAATGGAATCAGGGCATGCCGACGCCGGCAGCTTTTGAAAAGGCCATCAAGGCCATTGAGCTTGCCGAACAGGAAAACCGTATCATCATCACTGTCATTGATACGGCGGGTGCCGATCCGACCGAACAGTCGGAAGGGGGCGGAATTGCCTGGAAAATCGGACGATGCATGCAGTTGCTTGCAGAAGCAACCGTACCAAGCATATCGGTCATCATCAACCGGGGATGCAGCGGAGGTGCCATTGCCCTGACCGGATGCGATGTGGTACTCGCCATGGAGTATTCCACCTACATGGTCATTTCTCCCGAAGCGTGCTCATCCATCCTCTTCCGCACAAGGGAGAAGGCCAACTTTGCCGCAGAGATTTCACAGATAACGGCACAGGAGGCGCTGAAAAACGGCATCATTGACGATATCATCGTCGAGCATGACGGGCCGGCACACCATTTTCCGGCCTCAGCCCTTCAATCGTTCAAAAGCTCCATGGTGAAATGGATTGACCAACTCAACAGAATTCCGGCCGAAGAGCTCTTTTCGAGGAGAATGGCTCGCTGGGAAAAGATCGGCCAGTGGGATACCATTACCGAGGAGGAGATTGTCGTCTTCGAAAAACCGGTCACCTACTTCATCCCCAAGCCAAAAAAAATACTCTTTGTTGCCCGTCATAAAAACTGTATCGACAATGCCGGCAAAAAGGTACTCGATCCGGTTCTCTATACAAAACTCTTTGCCGACAACTTTACCTGCGAAATATGCGGACACCGGTATGTCCGACTGACGGCCCACGACTACATCGCCCTTGTCCTTGACCAGGGCTCTTTCATTGAACACCGCAACACCCGATACATTGTTGACCGTGATATTCTTGATTTCCCCGATTACCGGAAAAAAATCGGTGAGGCACAGCAGAAAACTGGCGCAGCGGCATCCGTTATAACCGGTGACGCCACAATCGAGGGAAAGCCTGTTGTTTTTTGCGCGACCAATTTCAACTTCCTCGGCGGTTCCTTCTCCATGTCGACGGCAGAAAAAATCTGGCAGGCAAGCAAAACCGCAATTGAACGCGGTGTACCGATTGTTATACAGGCTACCGGAGGGGGCGCAAGAATGCACGAAGGGTGCTCGTCGATGGTCGGCCTCCCCAAACTGCATGTCGCCATATCGAGTGTTGAAAAAGCCGGCCTCCCCGTCATCACCATCATTACCGACCCTACGCTCGGCGGCGTCGCCATAGGGATCGGATCAAGGGGGATCAAACTCTTTGAACACAACGCCGGCAATATCGGCTTTTCCGGTAAACGGGTCATCGAACAATACACCGGCAAGCCGACAACCAAAGACTTCCAGACCACCTGGTGGCTGCAGCAGAAAGGATTTGTTGAACGAACTGCGTTGCCAACAAACATGAAACATGCCATTTCGGAAATTCTCAACGAGTACAACATCGAAAAAAACAAGCAGGATGCATCGTTATGACACACTCCCGGCCTGATTCTCTCTTTTCTGGGTTCCCGGCGGTCAGCCGGGCTGAGTGGAAAACCAGGGCAGTTGCCGAACTCAAGGAACGGCCTTATGACTCCATCGTCTGGCATACTCCGGACGGATTTGATCTTGAACCCTGGCACTCCCATGAAGAACAGGGAGTGCCCCTTGAACTGCCACGAACAAAAGTGGTCAATAGCTGGAAAAATTGCCACCGCATTATTGTTCATGATCCTCTCAGCGCCAACAAGGCTGCACTCAAGTGCTTCGATCTCGATGCAGCAGCCCTTGAGTTCGTTATAAGTGATCCGGCACTCTGCTCCGCAGAAAATCTCAAGCAGCTCTTTGCCGGAATCAACACCTCAGCCGTTGCCATATACTTTTCAGGCAACCTCCCCCCTGTGGCTGAACTGCTGAAAACGCTTGCTACCACTCCAGGCCTTGCACTGAAAGCTGGAGGAGTGCTCGATGCAACGCCAGAGGCTTCCAAAGAGCTTGATATGGAGCTCTTCAGCCTTGCAGCATCACTGCCGCTATTCCGCTTTCTGGCAATCAACCTCGTCCCCTTCCACCAGAAGGGTTCAACCGCCACCCAGGAAATTGCACTCGCACTTGCCGGTGTGAGCGACTCTATGCACCGCTTTCTTGAGGCCGGTGTTCCTGTTGAGAAAATTGTTGCTGCAATGGAGATCATCCTCCCGGTTGGCTCAAGCCACTTTACCGAGCTGGCAAAACCGAGAGCCCTGCGTTACCTCCTCGGCCATCTTTTGCAAGCCTATGGAGCATCCGGCTCAACACAACTGCCAAACCTCTTTGCCAGAACATCCCGGAGAAACCATTCCCTGCTCGATCCCTACACCAACATGCTCCGGCTTACCACAGAAGCGGTATCAGCAATTCTTGGCGGTTACGAGACATTGCAAATCGGAGCGTTCGACAGCGGGCTTTCGGTCAAACGGGAGATTGCAGAACGAATAACCGGCAATATTCACCTGATTTTAAAGGAAGAGGCTTCACTCGACCGGGTGGTCGATCCAGCCTGCGGCTCGCACTACCTTGAAGCCATGACCAAAGCACTTGCCGAGTCGGCATGGACTCTCTTCAAGGAGATCGAAGCGGCTGGCGGTATGGCCGAGGCCACCTCCAGCGGCCTCATTGAGGCAATGGTTAACGCATCGGCGGAAAAACGGCAGAAAAACCTCGATAACCGAAAAAAAACGCTAATTGGCGTCAACCGCTACTCCTGGCCACTCTCGCCCGAACAGGAAGAGCATATCGAGGAGCTGAAACTTGCCCTTGAGCAACTCCCTGAAGGGAACGAAACTGCCGGTTATGAGCTGCTGCGCATCAAAACCCTCTCTTGCAGCCTGAAATCGGGCCGTACCCCTTCCGTCTTTATCTGGATGCAGGGGGATGCTGCCACAAGCTTCCGTCAGGCAGCATTTGCTGAAGAGTTTTTCACCTGCGGTGGTTTTGCAATTGCCGGTCGGGCAACACTGCCTCTTGAAGAGGATTCATACACGACCGTGCTGCAGAACAAACCGGACATTGTTGTTCTCTGCATTGCCGAAAAAGATCCCGTACCAAAGGCAGAAATACTCTGCAAGAGAGTCCGCGAACGTGAAAGCGGCACTATTACCGTCATGGCAGGAAAGCCACCCGAAGAAAAGGAGCGCCTCTTCGCCGCAGGCCTCGACAGTTTTATCTATACTGGCGTCAACGTCCTTGAAATGCTGAAATCCTACCAACGTAAAACCGGAGTGCAATGAGACCGGACTTTTCAGAGATCGATATTTTCTCTTCCGCTCCTGCCGCCAATTCGAATGGCACAGAGACTCAGCAGAGTGTCTGGACAACTGCTGAAGGGATTGACATCAAATCCCTATATCATGAATCCGACAATAACCAGCCAGACCAACTGAACTTCGCACCCGGCTTTGCGCCTTACATTGGCGGACCCTACACGACCATGTATACCACAAGGCCCTGGACAATCAGGCAATATGCGGGATTTTCAACCGCCGAAGAGTCCAACCGCTTTTACCGCAAGAACCTTGCCGCCGGCCAGAAAGGGCTCTCCGTCGCCTTCGACCTTCCAACCCATCGCGGTTACGATTCCGATCACGAAAGGGTCGTCGGTGATGTCGGAAAAGCCGGTGTAGCCGTCGACTCGGTCGAAGACATGAAAACGCTCTTCGACCAGATCCCGCTTGGCGACATCTCGGTCTCCATGACCATGAATGGAGCGGTGCTCCCCATCATGGCCTTCTATATTGTGGCGGCTGAAGAGCAGGGTGTACCAACTGAAAAGCTCAGTGGAACCATCCAGAACGATATTCTCAAAGAGTTCATGGTGCGCAACACCTACATCTACCCGCCAGAACCCTCCATGCGCATTATCGCCGACATCTTCCGCTACACCAGCGAAAAGATGCCAAAGTTCAACTCCATCAGCATCTCAGGCTACCATATTCAGGAAGCGGGCGCCACGGCCGATCTTGAACTGGCTTTCACCCTTGCCGACGGGCTCGAATACATTCGTACCGGCCTCAAGGCTGGACTTGACATCGATGCTTTTGCTCCTCGCCTCTCCTTTTTCTGGGGAATGGGAATGAACTATTTCATGGAAATAGCCAAGTTGCGTGCGGCAAGAATGCTCTGGGCAAAAATCGTCAGGCAGTTCAACCCGAAAAATCCGAAATCCCTGATGCTGCGCTCCCACTGCCAGACATCCGGCTGGAGCCTGACCGAGCAGGACCCCTTCAACAACATCACCCGTACATGCCTTGAGGCTCTGGCAGCAACACTCGGCCACACCCAGTCACTGCACACCAATGCGCTTGATGAAGCCATCGCACTCCCCTCGCCCTTTTCAGCCCGAATTGCCCGCAATACCCAGCTCTATTTGCAGGAAGAGAGTGATATAACAAAAAGCATCGACCCCTGGGCAGGCTCCTCGTACGTCGAATACCTGACCGCAGAGCTTGCGACAAAAGCGTGGAAGATCATCAGCGATATCGAAGAGGCGGGAGGCATGGTCAAAGCAATTGAGCAGGGTCTCCCGAAGCTCCAGATCGAAGAGGCCGCAACCCGCAAACAGGCCCGTATCGACAGCGGCAAAGAGATTATTGTCGGAGTCAACGGTTACAAAACCAGCAGCAAAACCGACATTGAACTGCTCGAAGTCGACAACACCCTGGTACTCGATCAACAGCTCCGCCGACTTGCCACCATCAAAGCTGAACGCGACAGTGAAGCATGCTCTCTTGCGCTCAAGGCCATCGAAGAGAGTGCCGCATCCGGAGAGGGTAACCTACTTGAGCTGGCCGTTGATGCCGCACGGAAAAGAGCAACTCTCGGAGAGATCTCATCAGCCTGTGAGAAAGCGTTCGGAAGATATCGCGCCATCACCCGGCTCAACAGCAGTATCTACAGGTCACAGATGCAAGACAACACACTCTTTAAAGAGGCACAACAGCTCGCGGATACCTTTGCCACGCTTGACGGCCGCCGCCCGAGAATCATGGTATCCAAAGTAGGACAGGATGGTCACGACCGAGGCGCAAAGGTCATTGCCGCAGGCTTTGCCGATGTCGGTTTTGACGTCGACATCAGCCCTCTCTTCCAGACACCCGAAGAGGTGGTACAGCAGGCGCTCGACAACGACGTACACCTTATTGGCATTTCAAGCCTTGCCGCAGGCCACAAGACCCTTGTGCCGAAAATCATCGAAGAGCTGAAAGCACACGGCCGGGAGGATATCCTTGTCATCGCAGGCGGCATCATTCCTGAAAGAGATCACCCCTTCCTCTATGAAAAAGGAGTTGCCGCCATCTTTGGACCGGGGACCATCATAGCCGAAGCGGCCATCAACATCCTCAAGCTTCTCCTTGCACGTTTTGCGTGATGAAGAGCCATAACCTGAAGTCCCGTTACGATCCCGATGTCGATACCATCGTCAGCGGGATCATGAAGGGAGAGCGCCACATCCTGAGCCGCGCCATAACGCTGATTGAATCGCAAAGAGCGGAGGATGAGCAGAAAGCGCACGAAATCCTCGACCGCTGTCTTGCAAAAAAAACCGGGGCCATCCGTATTGGCATAACCGGCTCTCCGGGAGCGGGGAAAAGCACCTTTATCGAGGCACTCGGTGAGGAGATAATCAATCAGGGGTTACGGCTCGCTGTTCTGGCAATAGACCCAAGCAGCAAGCAGTCGAAAGGGAGCATTCTGGGAGACAAGGCACGCATGGAGAGGCTTGCCGGAAGAAAAGAGGCCTTTATCCGTCCAACCGCCTCGTCAGGCTGTTTGGGGGGAACCTCGCCAAAAACCCACGAAGCCATTCTGCTCTGCGAAGCTGCCGGATATGATGTCATTATGGTTGAAACCGTCGGTGTCGGACAGTCAGAGGTGGCCGTAGATACCATGGTCGACTTTATTCTGCTCCTCATGCTGCCCGGCTCGGGCGACGAACTGCAAGGGATAAAACGGGGTATTATGGAGATCGCCGATGCCGTCGCCATCACCAAAACTGACGGCGACCAGGCTGGCATTGCGGCAATCTCAAGAGCTGAATTTGAAGCGGCAATAAGGATGCTTCCTCCAAAACATTCCTTCTGGCAGCCGCAGGTCTTTCTCACCTCCGCCATTACAGGCAGCGGCATCAGTGAGGTCTGGCAGAACATTGCAGAATACTTTGCACTGATGCGCAAACACAGCACTCTGGAAGAGCTGCGACGCCAGCAACTCAAAAGCCTACTCTACACCCTCCTCGAAGATCGACTCAAAAAAATGTTCTTCTCCAATGCAGAGGTCATCGGTTCAAAAGAGAGTGTCGAACAACAAGTACTCTCAGGCCAGCTCAGCCCCTTCAGCGGCGCAAACGCCCTGATGGAGGCCTTCATTCTTCGCCGATAAACTCCTTCTCCTCATTCTTGACAATCAGCACCGGACAATTGGCCTTGCGGACAACCGTCTCGGCAACACTGCCCATGATAAAGCGGCTCAGCCCCTTTTTGCCGTGGGAGCCCATAATGACAAAATTAACATCAAGCGCATCGGCTTTCTCAAGGATCGCGTCAGAGGGATTGCCAAAATCAATCGAGCAATCAGCCTTGAGGCCTGCCTTAATGAGTTCATCCAGAATTACCTTGAGATCCTCTGCGGCAGCTTTTTCCAGATCCTCTTCAAGCGGCACATAATTGAGTGTAATGTCAACCGCCATGGGCCTCGGCTCCACAACATTCATAAGATGAACCGCGGCACCCATACCGGCAGCAAACTCTCTGGCATACTGCACCGCCTTGCGGGAGGCATCAGAAAAATCGACAGGACAAAGAATCGTATGAATCTTGAACATGATCGGAATGGTTTAGGTTGACGGGGAAGATGAGGGTGGCCTGTTGTCAAAAAAGATTCTGAACAGGTCGATGGGTACAGGAAAAACCGTGGTGGAGTTGTTCTCTGCGGCGATATCCTTCAGCGTCTGCAGATAGCGAAGCTGCAATGCGGCTGGAGATCCGGCAATAATTGTCGCAGCATCAGCAAGCCGTTGTGCCGCCTGGAACTCACCCTCGGCATTGATGATTGCTGAACGGCGTTCACGCTCGGCCTCAGCCTGTTTGGCCATTGCCCGACGCATTCCTTCGGGAAGATCGATCTCCTTCACCTCCACCTTGCTGACCTTGACACCCCACGGCTCGGTATCCTTGTCGAGAATGTTCTGAATCCTGTCATTGATTTCATCGCGCTCCGCAAGCAGATTATCAAGCTCCCCCTGTCCGCACACACTACGAAGCGTCGTCTGGGCAAGCTGGGAGGTTGCAAAATGAAAATCCGCAACATCTACAATAGCCTTTATTGCATCAAGGACACGGAAATAGACCACCGCGCTCACCTTCACCGAAACGTTGTCGCGGGTAATGATATCCTGAGGCGGAACATCAAGCGTCACCGTCCGAAGATCAACCTTGACCATTTTGTCAATCCCCGGAATCAGGATAATAAGCCCGGGCCCTTTTGCTCCGATAATCCTGCCGAGACGAAAAACAACACCCCGCTCGTACTCCCTGAGAATTTTCACCGATGATATCAAAAAAGCGGCGAGGAGCAGAAGAATAGTCAGGACATTAAACTCAAACATAGCACCGCCTCCTTTTATTGAATGTTACCTCGAAACCGTCGCAACAAGTATCGGAATAATACAATAAAAATAACTCCGAAACCACTCAGAACATCGAATGTTCGCCAAGTTCCTGTCCGGCAAGCCCCTCTTTGAGCGCCCGCTTGTAAAAGTCACGCAAGGTATCACTGCCGTAAGAGGGCGTCATATCGGCATCGTATCTCCCCGTCTGCGGATCGAGCACCAGCATCGACTCAGAGCAGTAATACTTGCCGATACGGGCAAACTCGGCCTTGTCCTGCATTTTCGGAAAAATCTTTGCCAGCAGGCTCAGCAACGGAATAATGGCATCGAACATCTGGATCGGCACGCTTTTGAACTTCGGCTGGCGACCAAGCAGCTCAAAAAGCATTTCACCCTGTTGCCTGAAAGAAATCGCCTTCCCCGGGCCGCCAATGGGCAGAATCTTGTTTTTTTTTGCAGGATCTTCAAGGCAATCGGCAATAAAACGCGCAAGATCAGCTTCGCTTATCGGTTTGCAGGAGGTCAGTTCACCGTTACCAAACATGACAAAGGGCTTTCCTTTTTTCACCGATTCAACCTGGCCGGCAATGGATTTAAAAAAGGCCGTCGGGCGGACAATCGACCAGGTGAGCCCCGACTCCTTCAGTTCCTGCTCAAATTTCAGCTTTGCCCGCTGAAATTCGAGCAACGGCTTCTGAACACAAATCGCCGAGAGCAGCACAAAATGCGTCGCTCCGGCAGCTTTGCCAGCATCAAGCGCATTGCGTGTCGCCTGATAATCAATATTCCACGAATCCTTCACTCCCCCGTTGCGGGAGGTGAGGCATGAGACCACCACATCAAAATGCTCGCCCCGAATCCCACTCTTCATCAGCGATTCCATGCTACTGACATCGCCAAATCGCACATCTGAACCCTTCAACTGGGTGCAGGTCTCTCCGGCTCTCGTCTTCGAGCCAACACCTGAGCGCTCACGGACAAAACTCACCACATCATATCCTCTGGCAACCAGTTCGCGGACAACAAATTTCCCGATATAGCCAGTCGCGCCAACAACAAAAACCCGTTCAGGCCGACTTACAGGAGGGTGTAAAGAAGTATTCACAGTTCAGAAATGTTTACGGTTCACATGCAGACAATAACGCCAGCCACTGTTCACCTCATAGGGAAATCAATAAGCTGCGCTGAGCAACACCAGTAATAACTTAAAGTAAGGCATAATATCTCGCTATCAAATTCCTATGAAAAAAGCATCAGAAAAACACATAACAAATTGCCCTATTTTCGCAATTCCCAAAAAGAAATCCTGTATCTTCAGTTTATTGATCTCACAAAATAAAAATAGTGAGATGATCGCCTTTGTCCACAGGAAATGTAAACTCTTTCGCCGATTCAGCCGCGCGAGGAATATTTGGACGCTGAAGCACTTTTTCTTTGAACAATTATTATATTTACTCTGATAAATGCATGAAGAAAAATACAACGGTATTTCTTTCATGTATACAAAAAAAAGCCCGACATATTTTTGCAAGCACAACTTCCATTATCACCTAAACACACACGACTATGGCAAACGAAAACAATGGCGTTTTTACCAACCTGCTTATTGCAGTCGGTGCTCCGATCCAGAATGTAGTTGACGCTGTGACCGACACCGTGGCCAGTGGCGTTTCAACGGCAAATTCTGCCGTCCAGTCAGGCATCAATCTCGCCGGAACAGCCGCTACCAATTCACTCAACCTCGCAGGAAACGCAGCCACCAGTTCACTCAATCTCGTTGGAACAGTAGCGACCAGTTCAGTCAACACCGCTACAAAGTTTTTGGAAAGCGTAGGATCGGCGGTCACAGCGGCCATAACGTCTTCTATCACTCCGAAAAAGTAAACCACCCGCGACTCTTTGATAACGCCACCTTGCCCCGACCGGTGCATGGTGGCGTTACTTTTTTGCGGCTCTCCGCGCAAGCCTCACAAAAATAGAGCCTGACCATTTTCAGTAGCAGAAGCATGTTAATAGCGATAGCCGGGTTCGCTGGTGAACAGGGCGATAATGCGGTTCTGCGTCTCGCGCTCAAAGTTGCCGATGATGGTCAGGCGGTTACCTCCCAAGCCATCAATGCTCGCATTAACGTGACGAACGAGGCATTTCGAAAATTACAGCAAAAGGTGCGTATCTTGCACAACGTTGAACGTCTGGTCAGCGCCTATGCACACTTTAATTGACTTTTTCGATGTCTGAACTCACTGAATACACCATCAGGACCATGAATCGCCATAAGGTCGATATTGTCGTGGACTGGGCAGCGGAAGAGGGTTGGAACCCCGGCCTGCATAATGCTGTCTGTTTTCATGCCGCCGATTCGTCGGGGTTTCTTGTCGGCCTGCTGTTTATCATTGAAAAATCAAGACTGGCAACGCCGTCAGAATCAGGAATAAAAAAACGGCACCAAAATCATCTGCAGCAATGAAGATTCGGGTATGTTATACCGTCGCCATAATGGCATTCCTGCTCACTCTTACGGCAGTTGCAGGTGCCACTGATTCAGGAAGCATCACAAACGAAACGATCGCCTTTGTCCGCAAGGGAAACATCTGGATCGCCAGGGTAGACGGTTCCAGTGAACACCAACTGACCAACTCCGGTACCTGCAGAAACCCCTCCCTCTCCCCTGACGGGAAACAGGTCGCATTTTACCAATCTTCAGAGAAGGATATCTACCCCGACACCGGTTTCGGACAGATTTATCTGGTTGATACCAGAGGCGGGAAGCCACAGAGAATACGGTTTGACGGGATTCTTGCCGCCGAAGATCCATCCTTTTCGCTGGATGGAAAAAGCCTCCTTTTCGCAGGACTATCGGAACTCCGTAAAGTGGGGAAGCATGATAACCTTCAGGTTTTTGCCACCATGTCAGTAAACCTTGGAGTGATCCGTACCGGAAAAAGCAAACCGCTCCTGCAGCATAAAAACACCATGCTCGATGCAGGCTATCTGTATGCAAACCCTCTCTTTTCCCTGGACGGAAAGCTGGTACTATGGCAGCAAAGCGGAAGTGATGTCTCGGGCGGTTTTGAAATCTTCGACCTGAAAGGAAAGCGCCTCTTCAGGTACCCCTCTAAAAAGGAAGATTCCACCCCTTACTGGGGAGCCAGCCTTGCCTCTGACGGTCAGACGGTGCTCTGCTATTCCCCCGCAACGTCTGAGGAGTCTGAAGACAAGATCTACCTGATCAACAGGAGAACGGAAAAAAAAGTGACGGTAACAATTGGATCCAATCCGGTTTTTGTCCGCAACGGAAAAGCAATTGTTTTTGAACAGTGGGAAAATCGATGGCGCGATATCGCCTCTTCAAATCTCTGGGTTCTGGAATTAAAGCCTGGTGCCGTGCCGAAACGAATCATCACCGATGCCTCCGAACCAGCAGGAGCATTAATGACAAAACAGGTGCATCGGAAATAAGGGAACCTTTGGCCGGCTTGCGGAGTACTGTTATCTCAAAGAGGCTGAAAAAAAACAACCCAGAATCAATGGACAGGAAAACCCTCGAAGAGTACCGCTCCTTTCTTAAGGACACCATCCGCCAAACAGTCGACTTCTCCCTGACTGACCAGAACCGCCGGATTCCACCTCCACCGATCGAAAAGCCTTATGCGCCCGACAAAAATCGGATAGAGCTGCCAAAAATTGAAACCCTGAAGGATATCGGCCTTATCGACCTGCGAACGGCCATGATGAGACGGAAAAGCTGCCGCACATACAGCGACGCTCCCCTCACCCTTGAAGAGCTCTCTTTCCTTCTCTGGGCAACCCAGGGTGTCAAACTGAAACTCGATTCCGGTCACGCCCTGAGGACGGTACCATCCGCCGGATGCCGCCACGCCTTTGAAACATACCTTTGTGTGCTAAACGTCACCGGACTTGAAAAAGGCATCTACCGCTACCTTCCTCTTGAACATCAGCTCATCTTCAATTTCGAGATAGAAAACCTGGAAAGGAAAATCACGAAAGCAACCCTTGGCCAATCCTTCACCGGAGACGCTGCAGTCACCTTCATCTGGACCGCTATCCCCTACCGCATGGAATGGCGATACGGCCTTGCCGCCCACAAAGTGATCGCCCTCGATGCCGGCCACCTCTGCCAGAACCTCTACCTCGCCTGCGAAGCCATCGACGCCGGCACCTGCGCCATTGCGGCTTACGACCAGGAAAAGATGGACAGCCTGCTCAACCTGGATGGAAAAGAGGAGTTCACCATCTACCTTGCACCCGTCGGCAAAAAACAGTAACGGCTCAATACCCCCACTTTTCATGCTTGACGGGCAGGCGGTTCAGATCATCACGCAGAGAGCGCCATTTTGACATAACATTATCCATGAGTGCTATGAATCGTTCATTATGGTGGCGCTCCAGAATGTGAACCATTTCATGCACAACGATGTATTCGAGGCACTCTTGCGGTTTTTTGGCGAGTTCAAGGTTTACCCAGATACGGCGAGCTTCGGGATTGCAGGTGCCCCACCTTGTTTTCATCTTCCTGACGCCGAACTCATTAACCCGCACCCCGATCTTTTTCTCCCATGACAAAATGAGGTCAGGAATCGCCGCCTTCAGCAACTGCCGGTACCACTCGTCCAACACCAACTGTTTTTTCTCCTGAGTTGCATCAGGCCGGATATGAAGAAGGATGCTGCTGTGCTGCAAGTCAACAAAGGGCGGGGCATCCCGCTCAACAATTTTCAGCAGGTAACGCTTTCCCCAGAGATAATGGCTCTCCCGGTTCAAATACTCCCTCGGGGTTTCACGCTCCTGAGCGAGCAACTTGCGCTGCTGTTTTTTTATCCAGCCGAGGCGTGAAATGGCATAGAGCCGGAGAGAGTCAATATTCATATAAGAAGGCGCCGAGATACGCACACGGCCTGTTGGCGGATAAACACTGAGATGAATGTTTTTGATCTCCTTCAGCACCACATCAACCTCAATATCCCCGATAGCAAAGCGGGTAACCATTCAATACTCTCTTTGCCGTTCAATAACAAGAAAGAGCCGTTCAACAGCCTCTTCATCCTGCAACAGCTCAAACAGGGCCTTCTTGATCACATTCTCCTTCGGCTTCACTCCACGCCAGCCATCCGGCCTTACTCGCCTGATGGTCTCGTCTATCGTCATCGCCAGACGCAATTTCTTATCCTGAAACCCTTTATAGTCCGCTGAATCCTCAGAAAAATCAAGGTCAACACTACCAACCCTGTCAAGCTTCAGATTGTTGTACAAGGCCCGGCGACCGGGAGTATTGAGCTGCCCGGGAGTCTCTTCGGCACGGCCCGACTCAACCCGGCCCACAAGTTCAGCAATGCGTTTGAGCCAGGCTTCATAATCAATTGCCTTTTGATGACGCGACATAATAAGCTCGTCAAGCAACGTTGACATACGATCATAAAATGCCGGATCGTTCAGATGATCCTTTATGATTTTGCTTCGGACATTGTTCTCAATGGTTTCGGCAATTGCATCCCTGCTGCTTTTAATCCCCTCGGGCAACATTTTGATCGCCTCGGCAATGCCGGATTTCACCATCAGCTCAAGCAGCGGCATCTCATCAAAGGGTGAGATCTTCCTCGGCTCATCGGCTTCAATATAGGTATCGATCAGATGACGCATATCGGCCTCATAGGCTTTCAGATCGATGCTTCCACCACTTGCACGCCGGATTATTTCACGCAGCTTGAGATAACGATCAATATCTCTTTTGATACGCTGGATAGCGGTGGCAGAGTACCCTGCTGCATCAAGCTCGCCTGAAATACTGCCGTACGCCCTGACCAGCATAGCCGTTGCCTTGTAGAGTGCGGAACGGAGCGGTTCTCTATCAGCAAGCTCCTGCGGCATCTCACTGTTGCCACAAAAATAATGGATATGCTCAAGCTCACCCATCGGAGGCTCAACCGGTTCGCACAGCAGTGCAAGAGCTTCCAGGGCATTGTCAAGCCGTTCCCGTCCCTTTGCAAGCCGGTCTTTCATCAGAATGTCGGACTCCCCGCTTGTATCGCTCTGATCCAGCTCCGAGGTATAGACGGTATAAACCTTCAGCGCATCGTTGACCTTGTTGAAAAGATCTTTATAATCAACGATATAGCCGAACTCCTTGTCGTCACCATCAAGGCGATTGGTGCGGCAGATAGCCTGAAAGAGGCCGTGATCCTGCATGCTCTTGTCGATGTAAAGATAGGTACAACTCGGCGCATCAAAGCCCGTAAGCAGTTTATCGACCACAATCAGCAGCTTCATACTCGCAGGCTGTTCCCTGAAGAGCTTCTTGGCATTGTCTTCGTAACTCTCAGTTTTCGACTTGCCCGCTGTCGCATCGACATGCTGCAGCAGGGCGGAATAGATGTTGTAGATGAACTCCTTATCGGTTTCCGTATTGGCGCCGGTGTCTTCCGTCGTGATGTCTCTTGTTCGCGGATTGTAGGAGGTAATCACCGCACACCTGCCCCGAAAAACCGATTTCTGAAACAGCTCGAAATACTTGCAGGCCTCATAGATGCTCGATGCCACCAGAATGGCGTTTCCACGATGGTTACTGAGACGAGGCTTGACACTGAAATCAAAAACAATATCGTTGACAACCCGATTCATCCGCGATCGGGAGCTGAGCAGATGCTGCATGGTTCCCCACTGCTCGCGAAGGGCGGCCTTCTGCCACTCATTCAGCCCCCTCGTTTTGGCATCAAACCAGGCATCGATCTTCTCCTTCGACCCCAGTTGCTGGTCGATATCCCGCGCTTCATAGAGCAAATCAAGCACCACCCTGTCCTCAACAGCCTCGTTGAACTTGTAGGTGTGGATATAGCTCCCGAAAACCTCAAGGGTTGTTGCCGCATCTTTTTTCAGGAGAGGCGTACCGGTAAACCCCATAAACACTGCGTTGGGCATGAGCGCTTTCATGGTACGGTGCAGCTTGCCGCTCTGCGTCCGGTGGCACTCATCAACAAAAACGAAAACATCCCCGACCGTATGGCCTGGTTGCGACTGGATCTCCTTGATGAACTCCTCAAAATTGTCAACCCCTTTTCTGCCGAACTTGTGCAGCAGCGAGCAAAGCAGACGAGGAGCCGGCTGGCCAAGTTGCTTCATCAAGTCGCGACCGCTGATTGTGCGTTTGATTGATTCTCCGGCATCGGTAAAGACACCGGCAATCTGCTTGTCGAGCTCATCGCGATCGGTAACAATAACCACTCGGGCGGACGGCTTGTTCTCCAGAATCCAACGGGCCAGCAGCACCATCACCATGCTCTTGCCGCTCCCCTGCGTGTGCCAGATAATGCCACCCCTGAACTCATCGGCATGGCGCTGTGCTGCCTTGACGCCGAAATACTGGTGCACCCGTGGAAGCTTCTTCTTTCCGCCATCAAAAACAACAAAATCATGCAGCAGCTCAATCAGTCGGGACTTTTCGCAGATCTTGAGCAGATACTTGTCGAGCTTGTAACGGGAGTTATCCTCCTCATCCTCCTTCCATTGCAGAAAATATTTCTCCTCCGTGCCGACCGTCCCATACTTCAGCCCTTCCGAATCATTCCCTGCAAAAATGAACTGCACCATTGCAAAGAAAGGAGCAATAAACTCCGAACGCTGGTTGACAAGGCTTTGACGGATGCCGTTACCAAGCGATACCCTGCTGTTCTTCAACTCCAGCACGCCAACCGCAATTCCGTTGACGTAGAGCACAATATCGGGTCGTTTATCGTGCTGGCCGCAAACCGTCACCTCCTCAGCAAAGGCAAAATCGTTCAGCTCCGGATGCTCCAGGTTGATCAGCTTGATGGTTTCAGTATTTTCGCCTGCCGCCGCTCTTACCGGAACACCGTAGTGAAGCAGGCTGTAAACCTTCCGGTTATTGTCGTAAAGGTTCCGGTTCGGATTGCCAGCCTCAATGCGCAGTTCATGAATGGCCTTTGCAATCTGCACCGACGTGTAGCCATTACGCGAAAGGTATGCCGTAAGCAGACCCTCTTCGATATTGCTGTTCCCCTCCCGGTCCGTCCAGTCGCCGAGATAGCGATAGCCGAGCTCGCTCGTGAACAGAGCAATAACACGGTTCTGCGTCTCGCGTTCAGAGTTGCCGATGATGCTCAAGCGGTTACCTCCTGCAACAACGAGAGATTAAAGATGGGGCATGATGGACGGATGCGCATGTATAGATTGGATGATTCGATGAAGTTCCTTATGCAAAGAGCAGTCTTCTCCCTTTAGGCTTGGGAACAGGATCATTAAATTCCTTGGCGGTAGCAATCCACAACTCTATCGCATCCTCGATATTTATAAGTGCTGTATTGTGAGAATCACCGTGGGCCATACAACCAGGAAGTTCAGGCACCTCCGCAATAAACAATTGATCTTCCTCGCTCCAAAAAATAATAATTTCGTATTTATCCATCACTGTTTACCTCCAAGTTGATATTTCAATATAATATATCGCACTTGCCTGACTTGATATGGTTTAGCGTTGCTGCCTTCACGTTGTAGATTGATCTTCTCTTCGACTCCCTCCTT
>CAIMHT010000058.1 GCA_903840935.1 uncultured Chlorobiaceae bacterium | reverse complement strand
CCAATATCTACGACGATATTGCAAATCTTTTGAACCAATTCCATTTCATCAGTGCTGTGAATCAGTGCCTGATTGCACAGTGTGGTGGCCCGGAGTATGCGGGTCAGCCTGTGCTGTTCATTTTCAGCATTTTTTTGCTCACTAATATCTGAGAGAATAACCCGGCATGCATACTCAGTTTCACTTATGGCGGCATTAACGCGAACTATCCGGCCAAAGAGAGTCTGGTGAGCTTTCGATGGTTGCGCACTATCTGCTAAAAGCTTGACCTCGCAGGTCCCGGTTTCTTTCGTGGTGAACACGTTCTCAAGCAATGCATCAAGTACTCGATGGTCCTCTGGAACAACAAGGTTTTTTAACCGCAGGCCCTGTAATCGGGAGCGATCAACTCCAAGCAGCCTGGTGGCCGTCAGGTTTGCAAGCTGGATCTTACTGTCTCTGCCCAAAGTCAAATACCCGACTGGTGCAAAGTCATAAAGTTCAGTATACAGAGTAAGACTATCCTCCAGCTCAATCCTGGTTCGGGCAAGATCTTCCTGCTGCATTTCAAGCTCTATTTTGTGAACATCAAGCTCATGAACAACCCTGAGCATCTCTTCGGGTGTGGACAGAGGGCTTAATGCTGAAACGCCGGTGCTGAGATGTTTTTGCTCGAGACGCTCTACAGCCAGAGCGCGTATATCTTTTGATGTTTGGAGGTTAATGTTGTTCTGCTTTTTTGCCATGTAAATGAGCCTCTTGTCAGGAGCAAATATAAAATTACAAGATAATGTAAACTATTTATGATAGAGCGTAAAACAATTCCGCCCATGACTTTTTGACAGGTACATCGCATCGTCGGCATGTTTCATCAGTGGAAGTTGATTCTCCCCATGTTCAGGGATTATTGCGATGCCGATGCTGCATGAAATATTAAGGGTATGCCGATCAATGTAAAATGGTTCAACCAAAGTTCTGCGGATTTTTTCTGCTACGGCTTCAGCGTTCGATAGTGCATCAATCTGCGGCAGCAGCACCACAAATTCATCTCCCCCTAATCGAGCCAGTGTATCGCTGCTTCTCAGCAGGACTGCGAGCGTACGGTTTGCGACCTCCTTGAGCAGCAAATCACCAATCTCGTGACCGAACGTATCGTTAACAGGTTTAAATTTATCCAGATCAAATAGCAATAAGGCCCCAATTGTTTTGCTCCGTTGACAAAGAGCAATAGCCTGCATTATCCGGTCCGAGAGCAGCCGGCGATTGGGGAGGCCCGTCAAGGGGTCATGCATCGCCAGAATTTCAACTGCATACTTCTGGGCCTGAAGAAGTTTACGTTCATCATCACCCATCTTTTTAGCCACAATATCCCAGACAATATCTGCCACAATACCAACCCACCGCACATCATGCTCATCATACGGAGTACCCTTGTTGCCCACTCCGAGAATAGCAACAGTCTTATTGCCTCGCAAGACAGGAACAACCAGTTCGCGTTTCACCTCAGCATGACCCTCCGGCATTCCCCTGCGATCCTTGACTGCAGCATAATCATTATGGATCAACGCTTTACGCAGTCGCACTGCATCTGCCCATACTCCCGCACTATCCAGCGCATAGTGCAACCCATCTTCCTCCGCCGTGCACATGTTCTTTTTGGTGTTGGTTGACCACGCCTGAAGGGAGAGTGAGCGCTCATCATCAGCGACGAAGTGAAAGAAGCCGATCGAGCTTTCGGTCAGCAGTTCGGATTTGTCGAGTGTCAACTGCAGCAGCTCTGCTATCGAATGATTCTCCGCCATCTCAAGAAGGGCAATGTGCAGTTCATTAATAATTTCGTAGTGCTTTCGTTCCGTGACATCATGAACAATGGTATAGAGAGATGATCGGCCATCGGTCACAATCGTCCGGCTATAGGCCTCTATATCACGGATGCTTCCGTCCGCCCTGCGATGGCGGAACTGAAAATAGTTTTTCTCGCCAGATTTGGCTTGCTCTATGGCTACTTGTATCTCTTCAGGACTCAAGGTATTGATATCCTGAATGCGCAATTTGCGGATTTCATCAATCGCCCATCCATAAAACGCTATTGCCGCATTATTGGCCTCCAAAATAAAGCCTGTAGCAGGATCGATGACGAGCATAATGGCTGAATGCCCTTCAAACATATCCTTGAAGTGCTTTTCGCTCTGAATAAGCAATGCTTCTGTTTGCCGTTGCAACTCTGCCTTGTGGAGAGTATCCAGGGCAAACGACACATCCATGCCGATTTCCTGCAGAAGCTTGATATCTTCTTCATCAGCAAACATTTCCATGTCGACCGAATAGAGATTGAGCAAAGCCACAATTGCGCCACCTTGCAGAAGAGGCACCGAAGCGGCTGAATGAAAACCATTGGCGATTGCCATTGCCCGCCATGGCTGCATAGCCGGGTCTGATTGTATGTTTTTGCAGGTAACAACCTTTCCTGTTGCGACAACCGTACCGATGATATCATTCCTGAAAGGAGCCTCTTGAATATTAATCGATGCAAAGGGAAGCGGGAGCGGGAGCTCGACCTCACCGTACTCAACTGCCGGTATAACAATACTGCTGACAGGGTCAAGCACTCCGATCCAGGCTAGCCCAAATTTGCCAAACTCGACTGCAACACGGCAAATGGAGGTAAACAATTGCTCTTTATCTTGAACACGCACAAGAGTTTCATTAATCTGCGACAGTGTTGCATACAATCTGTTAAGGTGCTCAATCCTCAATTCGTTTGTTTGGCGGAGGGTAATATCGCGTGTGACCTTGGCAAAGCCCGTAAACTGTCGATTATTATCATAAATCGGGGTAATTACAACATTCGCAAAAAATCGCGACCCATCCTTGCGCACCCGCACACCCTCATCCTCAACTCGTCCTTTCTCAAGCGCCGTTTTCAGTAACAAAGAGGGCTTGGCGGCAGCAATATCTTCCTGTGTAAAAAACCGGGAAAAGTTTTGACCGATTATCTCTTCAGCCTTATAGCCTTTTAAGAGTTCAGCGCCTGTATTCCAGCTTATGATATTGCCGTTACCATTGAGCATAAAGATAGCATAGTCCTTAACGCTTTCGACCATCAGGCGAAAGCCCTCTTCGCTCTTGCGCAACGCTTCAACGCGCTCTTCAATACGCACATTCAACTCGCTGTTGAGTTGCCGCAATGCTTCCTCGGCCTGTTTTTTTTCACGAACTTCCCAATTAACCGCAACAAAAGAAAACAAAAGCAGAGAAATACCCGAACCTAACCCGATGATCATGGCATAAATCGTATCCTGCAAATTTGCAGATGCTTCACGGGAGCGTTGCTGGAGAAGAACTCCCTCGTTGTTGCGTATCTCCAGCAGTTCATGACGAACTTGGACCATCAACAGCCGGCCGATATCGGTTGCTATCAACTCCTTCGCAGCTTCAAACCCTGAATGTCGTCTTAACTCTACAACTTTTTTCATAAAGTCAAGTTTCTCCCCGACGAGGGGCTCCAGTCGATCGAATAGTTGTTGTTGACGGGGATTGTCGATGGTCAATCGACGCAGTTCCTGAATATGCGGGATGATGCCGCCTGTTGATGATATGGCGGATAAATAAGGTTCAAGAAATACCTCCTGACCCATAATGACGAAACCGCGAGGGCCTGTTTCGGCGTCAGTGACCAGTGAAAGCGCTTCATCAATCGTTTGTTCCGTTTTGAGCGAACGCTGAACATGAAGAGAGCTTTCACTGAAGGCCTGAAGATGGATGTACATATAGAGACTTGAGCCGAAAATCAAGGCTGAAGCCAACCCAAAAGCAACTATGGCAACGCGGCTTATTTTGTTGTTATACATAAACAGATCCAGGTAAAAATTAAAACTCGAATCTTTACCGTCTGTCGATGATACCTGAACAGATGCCCGTCATCACTTTTTTTGACTCACGTCAATGTAAAGATTGTGGTTTAAAAATATTCTGCAATATCCAAGCACTGTCAGCGTTTAAAAGTTTCATTCTATACAAATTACTCTTAATATACAGTAGCTATTGCCTTGAGTTCGGTGATAACAAAGCCATGATCAAAAGCACTGAACTGCAAGGAGCGGAGAACTGCGATGCGGAGCGGTTCAAGTGGTGCAAAAAAAACATAACCAGGTTTGTTCTTGCTCAATATTAATGCTATAATAATTTAGAGGTTTTAACTTTTTTTTGTCTTTAATCAGGGCGTGCCTGTGTTCTCTTTTACCACTGCAAGCCCAACAATTCAGGATCTGCAATTATGCCCCCCCCTCAAAGCTTTGTAATAACTGTGATAGCAAGCAATAGCTGTATTCTATGGACTTCAGCGCAGTGAGGTATCAACATGAGCCACTTGTTGAGTACATGCAAAACAGCATGATCTACAAGCCGACTGTTTCCTGCAAATCTTTGTCATCGATACTATCATGACAATGGATGATGCTCATCTATTGGACCGCTCTGAGTTACGGAGGCGGGCTGAGGAACGACTGAAAAAAAGGAATGTCACTCCTGATTTTCTCCACTCGAACGAAGAGTGGCAGCGTATGGTACAAGAGCTCTCGATTCACCAGATTGAGCTTGAGATGCAGAATGAAGAGCTTCAGGACTCAAGGGATGAGATCGAGAGGGAACATAAGCGCTACATTGATCTCTACGATTTTGCACCGGTCGGCTATCTGACTCTTGCTCGAGACAGCACGATACTTGAGGCAAATCTTACCATATCCAGAATGCTCTCTCTTGAGCGTTCGCGTCTGTTGGGTGCCCATTTTAGAAACTTTATTGCCTATCGAGACCTCACGGTACTTAACAACATGGTAGACAGGGTGTTCCAGAATAGAACGCAGGAACACTGTGAGATTACGATTGAAAACATTGGCACCACAAATACACCTGCCAAACTCCAGCAAACGCTTCGGTTAGATGCCATAATCAGCGACAATCTGCAGGAGTACCACCTCACGCTCACCGATATCACCGATATCCGGCATGCTTTAGACGCTCTGAAAAAGAAAGAAGCACAGTACAGGCGCTTGTTTGAAGCCGCACAGGAAGGAATTATGCTACTCGACTACAAAAGCGGCAAAATTGTGGATGCCAATCCCTATATAGCTCATCTTATGGGCTTTTCCCTTGATGAAATCGCAGGGAAAGAGCTTTGGGAGATCGGGTTTATTCTGGATAAAGAGCTGGCTCGAAAGGCGTATCTGGAAGTGCAAACAAAAAGTTTTATCCGTTATTCCGATTTACCTCTTCGACACAAGAGCGGCAAGGTCATTGACGTTGAGTTTATGAGCTACGTCTATAATGTCGACGATGAAAAAACGATCCAGTGCACCATCCGTGATATCACTCTCCAGAAACAGTCGCAGGAGTATGAAAAGAGGCAGAACGAAATCATCAAACAATTTGCCATGCACGACTCCCTGACCGGCCTGCCAAACCGCCGTTTACTCTTCGAGCGTTTATCGCGATCGCTCGGCCAATGCCGCCGGAACAACGCAATGGCAGCCCTGTTAATCTTTGATCTGGATAAATTTAAACCTGTCAACGACTCCTTTGGTCATGCCGTCGGCGATACCCTTTTACAGGAAGTTGCAGCCCGCTCTGTGGCAACCCTGCAACGAAGCACAGACTCAATCAGCCGCCTCGGCGGTGATGAATTTGTCATCCTGTTGCCGCAGATTGTTGCCGTATCGGATGCGGTTACCATAGCAGAAAAAATTCGAAACAAAATAAAAGAACCCTACAACATCGAAGGCCATACCCTTGATATTTCATGCAGTTTCGGTATCGCCGTTTACCCTGATCACGGCGAAAACGAACTAACGCTGATGAAACATGCCGACGAGGCCATGTACCGTGCAAAAAATCAAGGGGGTAACAAGGTAACGGTATTTGATCCGAAAAAAGGATAATTGGGCTTGTTCATTCCAGGTGACTCCACACTTCTCAACTTATTTCACTCGTTTCCGGATGTGGTTTTTGTTATTGAGCGGATTATTGCACCTCCGAATTGAAGATAGAATAGACGATTGTCGTCAGCGCTTTATAGTTGAACGGTTTCTGAAGAAAGTTGAGCTGATGATCAAGTACCGAGTTGAGGACAATAACGTCAGCAGTGTAACCTGAAATAAAGAGTATTTTAAGATCTGGTCGCATGGCAAGAAGCTTTCGTGAAAGCTCGGATCCATTCATTTCCGGCATTATAACATCGGTCACCAACAGGTCAATAGTCCCACTGTATCGTTCTGCCATTTTGAGGGCATCCAAGGCTCTCTCGAATGCCAGTATGGTATAACCGTTCCGTTCAAGGATGAGTTTACAGAGTTTGAGAATGCCAAGTTCATTTTCCACAAGAAGGATTGTCTGATGGCCTTTCATTATTGATTCCTCCGGTGGTGCTTCCTGATGAGTTATTGATTGGGCTTTATACAGGGGCAGACGAATGGTGATGGTTGTTCCTTTGGCCGTTTCGCTCAGGCACTCAATAGTACCATTGTTCTGTTTTACAATCCCGTAGATAGTCGAAAGACCAAGGCCAGTGCCTTGACCTTGCTCTTTTGTGGTGAAAAAAGGTTCAAAAATATGTTGGTGATCGTTTTGCCCAATACCGCAGCCATCATCTTGCACTGAAAGTGAGACATACTCGGACGAGAGCCCTTCAGCTTCACGGGTAACTTCGGGCACTGAAAAGCTACTGCTTTCGATGGTGATTCTGCCATTACCAGTTATCGCATCACGAGCATTGATACAGAGATTAACCAGAATCTCGTCGATCTGCGATGGATCAATGTTAATATAACCGTTTTTGCATCCCGGAATCCATATCAACTTAATATGTTCACCGACAAGGTGCTGCAACATGGGAAGCATCTGTGCAACCCAGGTGTTCAGCTCAATAATTTGTGGAGTGACAATCTGTTTCCGGGCAAAAGCAAGCAGTTTCCGGGTCAGACCGACAGAACGGTTTGCCGCCTCTCGTATAGCATCAAAATCGGCATAGGTTGTCGTCGTTGGGTCACTCGCTTCAATCCCCATTTCAGCATGATTAAGAATAATCGTCAGCATATTGTTGAAATCATGAGCTATCCCTCCGGCAAGTTGCTCGATCATCTCCATTTTCTGCATCTGAACCAGATTTGCCTGAAGTTTTGCATTCTCTCTCTCAATCTGCTTCTGGCAGGTGACGTCAGAAAGCACCGCCCTGCATGACTGACCATCATCATGAATAACCACTTCAATGCGCACGGTACAATGTGGAGTCAACAAGTTCTCTTTACGCAACAATACAACCTCACAAAAACGCGGCTCTTTATGAGTGAAAACCCTCTCCATCAGGGCATTAAAACTCTTTATCCCTTCATGCTCAACAAAGAGTGCAAAGCGAGCCCCCTTCAAAAGCAATTGATCAACACCAAGCATTATTGTTGCCGTCAGGTTCACTTCAAGTATGGTACTGTCGCGCGCAAGCGTGAGGTAGCCCACCGGTGCAAAGTCATATAACTCGGTATAGCGCTCCAACCAAATCTCCATTGCATCGCGCGACTGCAATAGCTCCTCCTGCTGCATTTCCAGCTCAATCTGGTGAACCGACAATTCATGAATAATGCGATGCATCTCAGCCGGTGACATCGAAAAAACCTGATTTTTCTCTTCACTCTTCTGGAGACGCTCTTCTGCCTTGCGCCGCAATGCAGTAAGTTCTACTGAGCTGACTTTATTTTTTTTCATGATTGACATTCCTCCTACAAACCTGACTCATTCGGCTTATTTTGACCTGCAGGAAGTGTTGTTTTGTCAGAGTCTCTATTGTTCTGGGCATACACACCCAATTGGCTAATAGATTTCATAATAGTGGTCGTTTGGCGCGAATTGACAAGCGTTACTTTTACGTATCAAATGCGCCTAATGTACAAATATCTATCGAATATCCGCTATATTTTGCAGTATTTTGCTCCCCGCAACCTTGCTTGCCGCCCAAGAACTGCCTGCGCCTTTTTGGTGAGGCTGTGAGCAGCGCCAAGGGTAGCGGGGGCGCTGTAATCCGCGTTTGCGGAAATATTGCCAGAAAACTTTATTGTTTTTTGTTTTAATACGCAACTTTTTCTATAGATTCTGTTAAAAGGCAAATAAATATGTCCATACCTTCAACCAGCTTTTCATAGAAAATACACGCAGCAAAGGATGGCGTTTTTGGAATGATGCCTATACTGCAATAATCCACAAAATTCATTACCGGCAGGTTGCTTTCAACAGGAGTGGGTAATGTCTATGTCAGGATTGCGGATTCATAATCCTATTGTCAGTATTTGTAGCAACCAAAGAGCACCGTACGTGATGGAGCAGATTCCCTGCTGTTGTGGTTCATTACGATGTTGGGCAAAATAAATGAAAGGAGAACGCAAATGCTTGAAGCGTGGCACCTGTGGGTCATCGCGGGTTTAGTTCTGTGGATTATGGAAATTTTCACACCAGGCTTTGTCGTCGGTGTATTTGGCACTGCATGCTTGGCTGTGGCTCCGTTTGCAGGTGCAGACGTTTCGTTCAAGATGCAGTTACTGGTTTTTGGTGTTACAACGGTAATCATGACGTTTACAATCAGACCGCTGATACTCAACCATTTGTATGGCCGAGATCCGAAAATCAGGACGAACGTTGATGCACTTATCGGAAAGTCCGGCTTTGTTACAGAAAGTATTGACCATTTACATGGGAGCGGAAGAGTAAAGATTGGAGGAGAATTATGGCGTGCCATCACGCAAAACGATTCACCCGTTGAGATTGGCCGAAAGGTAACGGTTCGGGAAGTAGAAGGGAACAAACTCATAGTCGAAACAATAACTGAAAAGGAAGGGAACGCATCATGAGTATTCTATTGGTCTTTGTAGTGTTGATTGCCCTGATTATTACATTTGTGGTTAAAGGATTCAAGATCATACAACAATCGGAAATGATGGTTATTGAGCGTTTGGGCCGATATCAACGCTGTTTGGCATCAGGAATTAACATTATCTGGCCAATAATTGACAAACCTCGTACCATCGAATGGAAGTTCATCAAAACCGATCTCGATGGAAGGATAATAATCCGGAAAGACACGATAGCGCGAATTGATCTCCGCGAAACCGTGTATGACTATCCCAAGCAAAACGTTATCACGCGTGACAATGTCAATATTGAAATCAATGCTCTGCTCTATTTTCAGATTACCGATGCAAAAAGGGCGGTCTACGAAATTGCCAATCTTCCGGATGCTATTGAAAAACTGACTCAGACGACGCTGCGCAATGTTATCGGCGAGCTTGATCTTGATCACACCTTGACTTCTCGTGATACTATCAACACGAAGTTACGTGCCATACTCGACGAAGCAACCGACAAATGGGGCGTCAAAATCAATCGTGTTGAGTTGCAGGATATCAATCCGCCTGACGACATCAAGCTTGCCATGGAAAAGCAGATGCGTGCTGAACGCGACCGCCGCGCAACAATTCTTGAGGCAGAAGGGCAAAAGCAATCCGAAATTCTCAAAGCAGAAGGGGCTCGCCAGTCAGATATCAACAGAGCTGAAGGAGCGAAGCAGGCTCTTGTTCTCAGGGCAACGGGTGAGGCCGAAGCGCGAATCAAAATTGCTGAAGCTGAAGCCGAAGCAGTCTTGAAAGTCACCAAGGCCATCAAAGACTCAGGGGGCAATCCTACGACCTATCTCATCGCCCTCAAATACATTGATGCGTTGAAAGAGATGGTGAGCGGCAAAGACAACAAGGTTGTGTACATGCCTTACGAAGCATCCGCAATGCTTGGATCAATTGGAAGCATCCGCGACATGTTTGGCTCTCATCCTCAATCTTAGACATAATTGCTCGATAAACACAATCAGGCAAGGCAGCGTGCCAGCCGCGGAGCGGATGCAAGCGAGCGCGGGCTGCTGAGCTGGGGACGCGTTTTGTTGACCGGCTGGTCAGAGTTAATGTGCTGAATGGCGATGAAAGCTGGATATACGTTCACGTTGGTACAGGGCACAAGGCTGCCTGAGTTTGCCAAACGAATGTTTGTGTACAACAACCGGATTTTTGACCGATACGACCGGCCTGTTGCAAGTTTGGCGGTGCTTGCTGATGAACACAAGATGTGGAAGCCTTCCTCTTATGGTTTTTCTGTGCTGGGGTGCCGCCATACGCTGGAGTTTCCGGTTGCGAAGTTGACCGATTATGAAAAGAAGGTCTTGATGAGCTGCTGGAGTAGGATAATGCTTTTGGATGAATTGCGGCGGCACATATTTTGACGCAAAAAACCAGAACGCAGGATGAGGAAAGGTACTTCGCGAAAATTCGTTTGCTGCAAATATTGTATGAACGGCATTGGGATAAACAGCGCGTTATCAATTTATTTAATGTGATTGATTGGTTAATGCAATTGCCGGAGTGGTTGAATAATCGGGTCTGGCAGGAACTTGAAACAATTGAGGAGAACGGAAAAATACAATACGTTACAAGCGTGGAAAGAATAGGCCTGGCCAAGGATATGGCTGAAGGCGTTGCAAAAGGCGAAGCACGGATGCTGAAAAGGTTGCTTGAGCGCCGATTTGGCGTGTTACCCGAATGGGCATCGGAGCGGTTTGTGAGCGCCAAAGAGGAGGAGCTGGAAACATGGAGTGATGCTGTTCTGACTGCTCCGACTCTGGATGCTGTTTTCAGCACAATTTGCTTGTCTTAAAAAATTTTCAGGCAGTTGGCCGTGAGAAAGGGATCTCGGAATCGCGGGCAGCACGCACTCAATACATGATGGTAGCAGAATCTCCGCCGTAAAGTGCTCTGTATTCAGCAAAGGTTGGCTCATCGGCCACCTTGATCGCAATTTTTTGAGGAATTGTGGCATGAAATGGCTGAAAATTTCTGATGCAGAGGGGTGATGAGAAGTAGATTTCATCAATATAATCGAGATACAGAGGTTCGCTGTTTTCCCTACGTTCATAATCACTCGCCGACCCTCCTTCGCAGAAAAAATGTAACTTGATGAACTCTCCCGTATTGTACATGCTGGAGTCACCGCCGGCAATCAGCACTTTTTTCTTTTTTGAAAACCAGTTCTCCTTGACAGAAAGACCGATAGTTTCACCAATCATCAGAAGGGCTGGTGAATAGACTGCCTTTTCTCCTTTTCTCAAATCCCCCAGCGTTCCGGTAATAATGGTCTGGTTATAGCGCGTTGCATTCTGCACAATGGCAACCGGAGTATGTTCATGCCGCCCTTTTTGGGCAACCGCATCAAGCACCTCATGTACAGTGGAGGCCACCATATAGTAGACGAGGGTATCAGCATCGGGCACCTGAATTTTACTGACCGGGTGGCCGGTACAAAAAACGACCGAGGAGGAGACTTTTCGCATGGTCAGCGGTATCTCCGCATAGGCGCTGGCGCCATGAGCGGCGGTAATGCCCGGGATAATTTCGTAGCCGATCCCATTTTGGCGCAGCACCTCTATCTCTTCTCCTCCACGCCCAAAAATAAAGGGATCTCCACCTTTCAGCCGCGCAACTTTTTTCCCTGCCCGGGCATGACGAAGAATCTCTTCGTTGATGGCCTCCTGTTCAAAATGGTGACAATCCTTTCGTTTTCCCGTATAAATTTTGAGTGCCGTGTATCTGGCCATCAGTTCACTGCATACCAGATCATCATAGAGAATCACATCCGCTTCACCGAGAACCCGATCCGCTTTAACGGTCAATAATTCCGGATCACCAGGACCGGCACCAATGATATAGACATATCCTCCCGGCTGATGCCCGGCAGTTGTTGTATTGCTCTCTTGTGGCGATTTCATTTACACGGCCCTTCCATTTATGAATTGCTTACATCCCGGCATTATCGAGCATGGACTCTATTTTCTTGCGCCACTCTACCGATTTTTTAACATTTTCGCCATTCGAAGAGATAGCGACGGTCATCTCTTCTCTTTTAATGATCGCTGGAGAGATAAAATCTGACAGCTCCCTGTTATCGACAACATTGACCAGAATTCCAGACTCTGCGGCATCTTTTTTTATCCTCTGGTTTATCTCAAGGTTGTTGGTACAGGCATAGACCAGAAAAAAACCGGCAAGGTCTGATGTTTCATACTCTTTATAGATCTCTCTGAATCCGGCACCTTTTAAATCCTCATGGATTTCGGGAGCAACAAGTGTGATATTATGGGAATACTTCTCCACTGTCTTGATTTTATGCATGGCGATTTTACCGCCTCCCACAAACAAGATTTTCTTGTCATCAATCCTGATGTTAATCGGCAAAAAAACTTTCATCCTTTATTATTTGAATTGATGCAACCCCCCGATAAAATTACTGGCTTGTCATACTCTGTAAAAAGCCCGCATGCACTCCTCGGCTGGCAGCGGGCTTTTCAACATTTTTTCAGGGAATACTTTTTTAGAGAGGAAAAAGAGAAACCAGGCAAAACATTGTCGCATTGCTCACTACTAATCCGCTGTTTTAACGGCAACAACGGCCTTGAGAAGTATTGTAAAAAAGAGTAGGCCAAGCGCCAAAACTCCGAGCGTCACGGAAACTTCCTTCACTGTCGGGGTATAGGCAACGATCCCCCCCATTGAGGAATAAAGCAAGGCAATTCCCTTTTCAGCCAGAATGGAAACAACCACTCCGGCTGAGGCCGCAATAAGCCAACTGATAGAACTTTTCCATGTTGGTACAAAAAAAACAGAGATCGACGCTATACCCAAAAGGAGCGACAACCACAGCAACAGGAGCACCTGGCTCCTGGCAAAACACTCCAAACCAATCAACGCGAAGGCACAAGATCCTGCATAAGTAACGAGCATTACCAGTTTGTCGGTTACCTCCCTGCCGGCATCAAAGTCTGACGTTTTTTTCAGGATAAGGATAATCAGCAGCAACAGTGCTGTCCCACCGGCAAATGCAGAAGCAAGGAGGCGGATCGCAAGCAAAGAGGCAATCCAGTGATTTCCGGGAAAGTTGACAAAAACAAATCCTGTAACAACCGCAAGCACAATTGCCCACGGAATAGAGAGATAGATGAGCGGTTTGACCCATGCTGCTGTCGGGACGCCTTTGCGTTCAGCGCCAAGAGTGGCCCAGCCTGTGATGAGATTGATGAGGAAATAACCGGTCAGCAGAAAAAAAGCCCAGGAATAGGGTGATTGCGGCGTTGCATAACGCAAAAGGTCAAGCATAAGTTGTGGCTTGCCCATGTCAATAAAAAGAGAGAGAAGAGCGGTGGCTGATGCTGAAGCCCCCAGAAACTGGGCAATGGGAACAATAGTTCCAAATGGCTTGTAATCGTGGAGATACGGCAGCACAACAAGGATGGTTGAGGCTGCTACGGCCGCCATAAAGGCATATTGCATGGTTGTTATACCCGATCGGACACCATCACCCATTCCGGTGACGGAAAGACCGAGGCGCATTTGCTGAGCATAGGCGGAAATACCAAACGCAATGACCAACAGAAGGAGGGTAATCCATATCCAGTAGGGTCGATTTCCTTTCAGGGCTTTCTCAATCATGGGAAGTCATTAGATGATGTAAAAAACTGACGGCAAAGTTCCCAACTCAGGTTTTCTTTGCATGGTCTGATTCTTTTCAAGAAGCAGGCGAATCTCGGATTTGGGATCATTCAGATCCCCGAACGTCAGCGTTTTTTCCGCACAGGCCTCAACACAGGCTGGCAGCTTGCCCTTCAACAGACGCTCGGAGCAGAAGTTGCACTTTTCGACCACCCCCTTTTCCCTTGTGGGATAGGATGCGTTGAGTGCCTTGATGGCTGGCCTCGGCTCACTCCAGTTAAAGCCGATTGCTCCATAAGGGCACGATGCCATGCAGGAGCGGCAGCCGGTGCAACGGTGATAATCAAGCGCCACAATGCCGTCAAAGCGCTTGAATGTTGCCTGGGTAGGGCATGCACTGGCACAGGGCGGCTCAGCACAGTGGTTGCAGAGAGAGGGAAACAATTTGCCGGTTCTCTCTTTACCGATAAAATCCTCTCCTGAAGTCGGAAAAACTTCGTGATAAGGGCTTTTCTGCAGCCATTCAAGCTGATACCTTGAATGGCCAAAGTCGGGCACATTGTGAGCAAGGCGACATGCGTCAACACACTTTTGACATCCTTCAATGCACTTTCGCATATCAATCAGCATACCCCAGCGTATTGTGCCTGCAATACTTTTGTCAGCCCAAATGGAGGTATCCGTTTTTTCCATAAGAAAGTTCAGAAAAAAACCTGAAGTAACTCCAATACCAGCAAGAAATCCAAAACTGGTTTTCTTGATAAATTCTCTTCTCTCTTCGTTCATTACGGTTTGTCTAAAGGCGATAGATGACAATTCCAGCAATTCGGCTTTGCGTTGGCATACTGATGGCAGCTTATGCAGAAATAGGTGTTGTTGCTGTGACAGCCAAGGCAGGTATCCAGACTCTTCTGGAATTTCTTTCCGTCTGCCGTAACATAAGGACGGTTATCCCTTGCTCCGGTATTCCGCCATTCGTTCAGGAGTTGCATGTGATGAGAACGCATGTATTCTGTTGGAGCAATACAAGCCGTACTATCGATCGCTGTCACCTTGACTGTTGGTGAAGGAATTTTCTCCGCTTTTACCGTCGGCCAGAAACCCCTGAGTGCCAAAAGGGCAACAAGAATCAGAAGGCCGAAAACAACTTCCCGCGTTGTAATCTTCATCACTCCTCTCCCTCCCCTAAACCGGTCATGGGACTCTCCCTCAAGTCTTCGGTTCGCTTTTTCTCCCCCTTCATGACAAGGGCATTGCCTACCAGTTCATGAAGACCATAAACTGAAACGCCAGGGTTCCAGTACGTCATCAGTGTCGGCAGACTGGCCCGGTCGATGGCACAGATAGTAACGAGAGTGTTAACCTTATGCGTTTCCTGTACCTGCCGGACGGCGCTTGCTCTGGGAAAACCTCCCCGCATACGAATATCCATGAACTCCTCGGCATTCAAACCGCTTCCGGAACCACAACAGAATGTCTGCTCTCTGATGGTGTTCTCGGCCATTTCATGAAAGGAGTTGCAGACACTGCGGAGAACGTAGCGCGGCTCCTCAAACATGCCCATTCCTCTTGCAACGTTGCAGGAGTCATGAAAAGTGGTTAAAAGATGATCGTTCCGTTTCGGATCAAGCTTCAGTTTATTATGGTAAATCAAATCTGCGGTGAACTCTGCAATATGAACCATCTTTGTCGAGGCAGCGTTGCTGAATCTGGTACCGGTAATGGGCGAAACCGGCTCCTCAAGAAAGTCTGCCGGGCCGTTCATGGTGTCCATGTACTGATGCACTACCCGCCACATGTGTCCACATTCGCCGCCAAGAATCCATTTGACACCAAGCCGTTTCGCTTCATGATACATCTTGGCATTGAGCTTCTTCATCATCTCGTTTGAGGTGAACATGCCGAAGTTTCCCCCTTCCGATGCGTAAGTGCTGATGGTATAGTCGAGACCAATATGATGAAACAGGAGCAGGTAACCCATCATCGTGTAAACCCCGGGATCGCCGAAGACGTCGCCGGAAGGGGTGATAAAGAGAATTTCTGCTCCTTTGCGGTTAAAGGTCGGATTCACTTTTATGCCGGTAAGATCCTCGATATCTTCGACGAGAGACTCAATATTCTGCACAAAGGTATGAGGTTCAATGCCAAGGTGGTTGCCGGTACGGTTGCAATTGGAAACCGGTGCAAGAATCCAGTTGTTGTTGACGCCGATCAGGTTCAGGAGTTCCCGGGCCATCATGGTGATTTCGGCGGTATCAATACCCATCGGACAAAAAACCGAGCAACGACGGCACTCGGTACACTGATTGAAATAGAGATGCCACTCCTTGATCACCTCCGCCGTCAGCTTTCTTGAGCCGGAAAAGCCCTTGAGAATTTTTTCAGCCAGGGGAAAATCGTTACGATAGACCGAACGGATAAGCTCAGCCCTCAAGACCGGCATGTTTTTAGGGTCTCCCGTGCCAAGAAAAAAATGACATTTGTCGGCACAGGCACCGCAGCGCACACAGGTGTCAAGAAAGAGCTTAAATGAACGGAAGCGCTTCAGACGGCTTTTCAGCCCATCGCGGATCGTCTTTTCCCATCCGTCGGGCAGTTGCCAATCGGCATCTGTTGCGGCCCATTTACGGGGATTCGGAAAACCAAGATCTTCGAGTACCTCCGGTTTGCCGGGAAAGCACCAGTTGCCGTCACGGAACTCGACCGGCAGATCCCGCCACTCCTTGCCGGAATAGTCCTCTTTCAAGAGTACCGGTTTTTTCTTTTCAAACTCCTGTTTGAGCTCGGATAGTTTTGGAACGTATTTCGACATAGTTATTCCTTTTCAACCGGAAGACCAGCTTTTTTCATTTTTTCTCGGTATGCATCCTCGTACTCGGCATAGCTCTTGAATTTGATATCGGGATTCCATGAATTGCTATGCCTCTTTTCACGGCTGTTGTTGCAGAGGTTACGTGTCGGGCTCAAAAAGATTCCTCCCGCATGCATAAGCTTGCTGAAAGGAAAATAGATGGCAAGCACACAAACCAGAAAGAGATGCACATAAAAAATCACGCCAATTTCACCAGAAAGAACAAAACTGTGATCCATGAGCGTCAAAATCTGATCGTGAACTGGCAGGACATTGATTTTGGTGACGTAGCGCATGCTCATGCCAGCAAGAGCAATGGCCAGGATCAAAAAAAGCGGAAAAAAATCAGTCGGCAATGAAATCAAACGCAACTTCATGTCGCGCAACCGTCGAACAACAAGAAAGGAGATGGCCGCGAGAACAAGCGCATCGGTCATATAGAATGCAGGAAGGGTAATGTCGAAGAATCGATCCGCATTATCAAGAAAATCAGCAAAGGGTGGTACCGTTGAAAAAAAGAACTTGGAGTGCCTGAGAACAATGATCAGCAGCGACCAGTGAAAGACCATTCCCCCAAGCCAGAGCCACTTGGTTGATCCATAGGCAAGTTTTGGGCCAGCGTAGAGTTCTGCTTTTGTATTGCGAAAAAGGGAGCGAAAAAGAAGCACTTCACCAAGTACTCTGGCGGCAGCCTGCCAGAAGTATGACGGGGATTCAAGCTTGTCGTGCCTGATCCAGTCAAGAGATTTTTCCTGCCCACAGGTTGTCGGAATACGAAAAGGCACTGGCCGAATCAGCCAGTTCACTATTCGCCATGCAACACCAGCGATAAGAATCACCAGAGAAACACAGGGAATAATAACCGCGAAGAGATAACCAAGCCCTGCATACTGTACACCGACATAGGGAATAAGGCAAAGAATGCCAATAACAAGAAGTGGCATAAAGACTTTTTTCATGCATCAGCCCTCCGTAACTGCATGAAGAGCATGCGTTTATTCTCATCAAGTTTCAGTTGACAGATCTTTTCGCGCTGCATCATGTAACTGTCAAACGCCTTAAGGGTCAGCTCTTCAAGACGGTTCTGCAATGCATCCAGGTCGAGCTGTTTCAACGACTGTTTTTGACTGCCTTTCAAAGAGAGCTCCGGAATGATTTTTTTTAATTCAAAAAATAGCGACATAGCCTGAGATGGCGGCATATCCTGTACAGCGAGAATCCTCGAAAGTTGCACCAAACCATCCGTAAGAAGTTCGCTGTTTTTTTCACAATTGTCAAGCACCATTCGGAGAGCTTGATGGAGTGCCTCTGCAACTGGAGAGGCGGCTGCCATTTTTCCGGAGAATAACAGCAGTGACCGGCTCATCCATGCGTCAAGAATATTTTTTTTGTTTTCCTGAACTGCTCTACCCCATTCAATAGTCATAAGGCAAGGGAATAACGGTTTTCAAAGTTTGCTCTGCCAGCCGCTCAGAACCAGCTATTTACCTGGTGCTCCTCAACCAGCCCGACAAAACCCTTATAATCGATTGTTCCAACCCCGACGGTAACGGCATCAATACCTCGAGCGTTCAGGTCTGGTTGAAGCGCAAATACCGGGTTATTTTTCTGCAGAGTTTCAATCATCGGCGAAAACCTGTTGGCGGCCTGAACGGCATAGACACCGTCCTCAATAAAGAGAACAGGATCACCCGGCTGGAGAAACCTGAAACAGGTCTCCATCGTCGTGGTTTCGAACGGAGATTTGTTGATTGTATGTAACATCTTAAAAGGTAATATGTGATAAAGTCATAAACTGTTCAGTGATGAATAATGACATCCTGCTCTTTCATCAACCTGCCGATTTTTTCAGAATTCATCACCTCTACCTGAACAATCAGGTCATCTTCACCAAGACCCCGCTCCTCAAGTGAAAACTGGTCAACATAAAGTTTTTCTACATCATAACCATCAAGAGCCATAAACGTACGGGAAAAACCCTTGGTACCGATAGCACTGGTATCCTGCCCTTTTTTGAGGGCATAGACCCCATCGCCGATAAAGACAACTGAGAGATCCTGCTCATAAGCGGCCATGATCAGAATCATCTCAAGCCCCTCATAGGTGTAGATAGTACCGTGTGGCGCATGGCGCAAGACATGCATGATCTTCTTTACATTTTCATTTTCCATAGATTGTTCAATCTCCAAAAGTTACCAATCTTTCATTACGAATTGCAATGTCTGTAAGAGTTCCAAGCCCGGTAATGACACTGCCCTCGACAAGAACATCATCACTGATTCCCCGACGTTTGGAAGCGGCAATACAGGCAAGGATCTCAACGTCATGTTTCTGACTCAGCTCACTCCAGCGGGCCGCGATATTGCGGTCGTCCTGAGGTGGATCCATGAGCTTCGTCACGTTGGTGACTCCATCATTGTAAAGGAAAACCGCATCGACATGGTGTCCTTTTTTGATGGCGGCTTCAGCAAACTTGAAGGCGGTATCGGAGGCCTGATGGTTATACGGCCCCTCTTTGAGCAAAATTCCTATGTTCACGGCCAATACGCCAATTTTAATGTTATGAAAAATAAAGCAATGCCATGCCCTCAAAGCCCGGCACGCGTCCCTTTAAATGCTTCATAAAGAGGCAACCAGGTTTTTGCATCTTCGGTGAAGGGCTTTTCGATAAACTGGCAAAAGTAGAGCGCGTTATCAACAGCAGAGAGGTTGCCTTTTTTGAGTGCATCAAGAGCCTTCTGGCCTGAATCAGCCGCATCATTTCCAGTGAGCTTCGCCTGGTTCCAGTAGTTGGCCGCCTCCTGCCGAAAAATAAAATTTTTCGGCAGTGACTGCGCCTGCTTGAGAGACGAGACCTCGACATTACGTGGCCCGAACGTAACCGGCCATCCTGTTTCAGCCCACTTTCTTGAGGATGCAATAGCCTCCTCAACCTGATTTATGAAATCTTCTGACATGGATCCGTTATCTCCTCTTGTTTTCATGATTTCTTTTCGCCCCAGCCTAAAGACCTTCCCCCATTCCCATCTGGATATACCCGGAAGGACAGACCAATGAACAAAGATGGCATCCGACGCACTTCGAATAATTGGTATAAACCACTTCACCGGACAAATTGTCCCTGAACCGGGTAACAGCTTCCTGTGGGCAAAATGAGAGACACTGTTTGCAGTCGAAGCAGAGCCCGCAGCTCATGCAACGCGCTGACTCCGCCTTGGCCTCACCTTCGGTCAGTGCTGCAAGCAGCTCATCGTGATTACCAACAACATCTTCCAGTTCAATAGTCTCTCTCTTTGCCTGTTCAGAATGGACAAAATAGAGAACATCCTGCTTATGAACTTTGGTGATCTCCCGATACCCCTGTTCAGGAAGAGGAATCCCTTTAAGAAAGGCATCGATGGAGTTTGCTGCCTTTCGTCCATGACCGACTGCCGTAGTAATAAGGTCAACTTTTATGGCATCCCCGCCTCCGAAGAACTTTTCTTTGCCCTGAAGGCGAAAATATCGGTCAACCTTGAGCCATTGACTGCCAGCGATAACACTTTCAAAACCCTGCAAATCGGCGCTCTGCCCAATAGCGGCAACAATCATGTCGGCCTCAATGTCAAAAGTCTCTCCGGTATTTTTATACCTGAAAAAAGGTATTGGCGAATTCCAGCCATCCTCTCCCTTTACTTTTTTTGCCATTCTGGCACAACGCAGAGCCTGAACCCCAGCGTCTCCAGTGATGACCTCGACTGCCCCGCTCAGGTAATGCATGACCGCACCTTCCCTGGCCGCATCATCAAATTCAATCTGAAAGCAAGCCATCTCCTCCCTTGGAACTCCGGCAACAACAGAGGCCTGTGAACCAAGACGCAACGCAAGACGCGCAACATCCATTGCAACGTTACCATCGCCGATAACCAGTACCTTTTTCCCGATGGAAATGGAATCGCCCTGCAACTCGTAGTTTCTCAGAAAATCAATAGCATTGGTCACTCCGGGTATCTCCGCTGAACCGGGAACCGGAAGGGCACGGCCCAGTTGGGCGCCTGGAGCAATAAAAATCGCGTCGTACTCTTCCTCCAGTTCTGAAAGGGAGATATCCACTCCAACACGGACACCCATTTTCGTTTCAACCCCGAGGCTGATAATGCGCTGGATTTCAGTCTCAAGAATGGTGCGGTCAACACGGTAACCCATGATACCGTACAGCACCATTCCACCCAACTTCTCATTGGCATCGTAAATCGTTACGGCATGACCTTTCCGGCGAAGCTGATACGCTGCGGAGAGTCCTGTCGGGCCACCTCCGATCACGGCAACCCTTTTGCCGGTGTCAGCACCCGCTCCAGGAAGTTGCAGGCCAGCTTCGATGCCATAATTACCAATTACCTGCTCAACGGCATTAATGGCGACACTTTCATCATGGTACTGGCGATTGCAGGCGTTCTCGCAAGGGTGCGGGCATATCCTGCCCATAACAGCAGGAAACGGGTTTGCATCGACAATGGTCTCCCATGCGGCTTTCAGGGCATTGTCGGACTTGTCAACACCATTCAGCAGACGGTGATAGCCTCGAATGTTCTCCCCTGCCGGGCACTCAGCCATACATGGCGCAAGCTGACTGACATAGACCGGACACTTGTGACTATGGTCTCCAAATGCAACAATTTTATCGGCTCCCTTCATTTCACTGAATGGCGGGAAGACATAAGATGTCGCAAAATCAAGGATAGGATTGGATTCTACCTTCATGAATTATCTCCTGTAAGTCTAAAAACGGACATGAGCAGACTGATTGAACGTGGTTCTTGCATGACGGTAGCTGTCGATCATGTCATCATCAAAAACAAGTCCTGTTTCTTCAAAAAAGCGCTTCCATCCAATCCGGTTAATCCACTCCCCTACTCGTTCCCAGGGACGTCCACCATCTTTGTATGCGGTAAGGATTTTGCCGATTACCTCGGTGACCTCAGGCCATCTCGGTGGATTGTTTGGCAGATTGTGGGCAACAATACTCATGGTTGATGGTTTGGATCGGGCATTGCTGTTTTTGCCACCGACCCATATCGCAAATTTCGAATGCTCAGGATGGTTGATTTCCATGGCGGGGCAGGCTCCGAAACAGGCGCCGCAGCAGATACATTTTGCCTCATCGACCATGAGCGACTTCTTGCCATTGATCACAGTCGGCCTTATGGCTGCAACAGGACAGCGGGCAACCGCTTTCGGTAGTTCACAAATTGTTGCGAGGTGATCGTGATTGATTCTTGGTGGACGTGTGTGTTTGACAACCACAGCGATATCGGCCTGGCCGCCACAGTTGATTGCACAACAGGAGGTCGAGAGCCTCACCTTGTTGGGCATCTCCATCCCCTTGAATTCTTTGTATAGAGTGTCCATCATCGACTTCACAACTCCTGAAGCATCAGTCGCCGGAATATCACAATGGAGCCACCCCTGGGTATGTGATACGGAGGAAACACACATCCCTGTTCCACCAACAGGAAAGCCCATCTCCTCGAGCTCGCGTATCATCGGCTCTACATTCGCCTCGTTGGGAGTCAGAAACTCAACGTTGTTGCGTACCGTAAAGCGAAGATAACCGTCACTGTACCTGTCGGCAACATCACAAAGCCTCCGGAGCATATCAACCGTATCCTGACGGGGTGTTCCAGCCCGGACCGTGTAGATGGCATCACCACTGTGTGCCACATGCTTCAGAACTCCCGGCTTGGGAATCTCATGATATTTCCACTTGCCATAGTTTTTTCTTACAACCGGGTGCAAGGCCTCCTCATAGCTGTGAGGCCCCGACTCCACGGTTTTCCACTTATTTTCAGGACTGCTCATAGTGTTGGTTCCTTATAAATTGTTCCTTCCTGCTTGAGTAGCATTCAATCCACCGGGCTCAGTACCTTGCCTTGAAATAAGGATTGTCACGAGGCCTTGTCACCATATTGATGTTGGCTTCGAGGCCGACGCCTTCAAGAAAAAGCTTCAAACCGACGCGCTCAATGGTTTCGCCGATACGTTCGTGATCGAGGCCGTTGTCATCCCACCAGTCGATAATTCCCTCGACCAGTTCGATAAACTCCTCCATATCCTCGTCACTCTCCATCTTCATGAAGGGCACAATCAGCGAGCCCATGTTGACGCCGACCTTGAGAGTGTTCTTTCCGCCCATCAAGAGGGAAATTCCCCGTTCCTTGCCAGGAGAGAGTGCTTTTGGCATGACGTTCAGGCAGTGCATGCAACGCACGCAGTCCCTGCTGTCAATGACCATTTCCCCATCTTTCAGCGATATGGCCTTGGTCGGGCAAAAATTGATCACCTGGTTGACCAGTGCATCCGTTCCGTTCTTTTCAACCCAGGCGGTGACCTCTTCGCGCTCAATCTGGATAGCATCCTTCCATGTTCCGATAACAGCCAAGTCTGAGCGCATGATAGCATTGGTGCAATCGTTCGGACATCCTGAAAACTTCAACTTGATTTTATAGTTCCACTCGGGACGATGCAGTGGTCCAACAAAATGTTTGAGCAGCTTGAGATGAGCCTTGAGATCGTCGTAGCATGCATTCTCACAGCGCCCTGGTCCGATACAGGAGACCGCCGTACGCATACCGGCACCAGCACCACCAAGATCCCATCCAGCCTGGTTCAGCTCATCAAAACAGGCCTGAACCTTATCCTGTTCAATACCTTGCAACATAATATCGCCGGTTTGACCGTGCAGGGTAATTATTCCGCTGCCATACTTCTCCCAGGTATCACAAAGCCCCCTGAGCATCTCAGTATTGTAATGAAGCCCCGGCGCTGGCTGAATTCTCATGGTGTGAAATTCAGCCGCTTCAGGAAACTTCTCCTTGATCATTGAGTAGCGTGTAATAACGCCTGCACCATAACCGTCAACCGTCACAAGACCGCCTTTCCAGTACCCCATTTTGGTATTGTAGGAGTACTCAAGCTGATCCATAACGCCTCGCAGCATGGGCTTTTCTGTTCTTTCAGCAAGCTCCTTGAACCCTGAAATGAAACTTGGCCATGGACCCTTTTCCAGTTCATCAAGCATGGGGGTTGGATTCAGAAACTTCCCGTTTCCATCCTGACCACCATCTTTTTCTCGCATTACTTCATCCGAAGCAGCCTTTTGAGCCTCTTCCATCATGACCTCCTTTGATTCACAGTAAATTGGGATCAGCAAACCTCTCTTCATCCATTAAACACAACCCGTAGGTTTTGGCAATCCCGCAATTTTACAGGCCTGCAAACCTGGTCCTTTTGGAAACAGCCCGTACAGAAATTCGGACGCTGCTTTTTTATCCATTTCCTTCTCGTTGGCAATAGCCTTGGTAAGTACTTTCACTGCCGGGGCAATCTGATACTCCTCATAGTAGCCTCTGAGAAAATTAATAAGATCCCAATGCGCCTCAGTCATTTCAATCTCCTCACCCTCTGCCAGCACCTTGGCGATATCCTCTGTCCAATCTTCGAGATTCACGAGATATCCATTCTCGTCTGTTTCATAACGTACACCATTGACTTCAATCGGCATAATTTGCTCCTTTACAGTTAATACAATATTATATTGTGAGTTACATTTATATTCAAGCATCAAAAAAAGGGTACAATTGAAACGACAGTAAATTACACATCTTTACGAGCGTAAATTTTACACACCAATACTCAATTCCGAACGTTTTTTTACAAGAAACCACTATAACCGACACCTCTGCTCACGAGCTTTATATGCACAAGCCAGTGAGACGAATGTTTCTGCCCAAAGAGGGTTGGCCAAAGCGTGCAGGTGCGCAAAGGATGCAAAGAGATTGCGGTAGAGCGCCCCATCACTTTTTTCTGTTATTCCATACCCCCGGAGAACATCAAACTGAAAGGAGTGATCGACAGTTGGCAAAAGCACCCGGGAATAATGAAATTCATGGGCCTTGATACACTCCCCTTTCCTGAACCAGGGCGAATCTTCCCTGCTTTTCAAATCAACATATCCGTGCCCCGCAGGAGTTTGGCCAAAGTTGATTTCAAAGGGAAGAACACCTGCCAGTTGATAGTTTTTTCCACCATAGGTGGCCTTTCGGCAAAGGTAGATCAACCCCCCGCATTCAGCATAGACAGGCATATCTCCCTCAATCCCCTCGCGGACATCATTCAGCAGCCCCTTGTTTGAACTCAATACTTCAAAGAACGATTCGGGAAAGCCACCGCCCAGATAGAGAGCATCAACATCAGGCAATGAACTCTCCTGAAAGGTGTTGATGAACAGGATCTCTGCGCCGTTGTTCCTCAATGCTTCGAGGTTTTCCGGGTAATAAAAACAGAACGCCGCATCCATGAATACCCCGATTTTTGCTCTTGCCGCAACCTGCTTCCCAAAAACCCCTTGCCTGCGCGTCTCCATCGGAGGAGCCTCATGAAAGAGGGCAAGAAGGGCTGGCATGTCACAATAACGTTCGACACTCTCTGCCGCGCCCTGAATAAATTTTTCAGCCTCGGCTGTTTCGCCTACTGTTGTCAAGCCAAGGTGCCTTTCGGCAAGAAGCAGCTCCGGATCATGGGGAATCACTCCAAGTACCGCCACCCCGCAATAGTGTTCAATCGCATGCTTCTGCTTTTCACCCTGACGCAAATTTTTTACCTGATTGAGTATGACGCCCCTGATGTCCGCCTTTGGCTGCATCGACTGCATACCCATAACCAGTGCCGCTACCCCCCTGTTCATTTTCCTACTGTCAACCACCAGCACTACCGGAGCTTCAAGCATCAGGGCAAGTGCTGCACTACTGTCAGAACCATCAAGTGAGATTCCGTCGTGCAGCCCATGATTACCTTCTATGAGAGCAAGGCCTGCACTCCCGGCAGCACTCTTTGACTGAAACAACTCAATGCATCTCTCTTTTCCCATCAGCCAGGGGTCGAGATTGGAGCACTCGGCACGACTGGCCAACCTGTGCCACTGGGGATCGATATAATCAGGCCCTTTCTTGAAACTGGTTACGGCAATTCCCTGATTTGCAAAATGTCGTAACAGACCAAGAGTGATGGTCGTCTTGCCTGCGCTTTTGTGGGGCGCAGATATCATCATACGAGGCACCTTTACCACATCCATTCTCTACTCCTCCGTCAACGAGTTACCGTTTCCTGATCAGGAAGGTATGCACATTCGATACCTCTGTATGGGAAACAAGTTCATGCCCGGTACGCTTTGCCCATGACGCCATGTCATTGACTGAGCCTGGATCGGTAGCGGTCATTTTCAGTATCTCGCCCGTGTTCAGTGAATCAATGGCTTTTTTTGTTTTCAGAATCGGTAAAGGACAATTCAAGCCTTCACAATTCAGCTCAAGGTTGCTTGCAATTTCACTCATAAAAAAACTCCTGATGATAGTATTACTTCAAATCTTTCGGTTATTACTAAGGCCTGGGTGCCTTTTGATCCGATCGCAGCTTTACCGTAAAATAATCGTCCGCGTATGCCTCGTCCACAAGAGTCCCGGCACTGCTCCAAAGGGATTCTTCATAATCGTTCCACCCCCTCAACCCCGTCCGCAGGGAAAAGGCATGTTCATAGCCCAGCAACTGCATGGATTGGACTGCAAGAGCGCTGCGGCTTCCTGAACGGCAAACCACAACAACTTCGCGTTTCCTCGCTTGCACCAGTACTGGCACCGTATCCTCATAATCCCATTCAGAGGCGGATTCCAGAATGCCCCTTGGAACATTGATGGAGCCCTTGATATGCAGGGAATCAAACTCATAAGGCTCACGCACATCAAGAATCAGAAGATCCGGATTCTCTTCCATTCGCGCCACAAGATCCCAAGGCATAATCTCTTTGACCTCAAGCAAACAGTTCTTGACAAGCTCTCTGTAACTCACCATGGTCAGAATGATTTTCTCTCAGATAAATAGCGAGATATCAGCATCGGCAGCATACTCAAGAAAGGTTGCCGCACCGCCATATTCAACGCCGTCAATGAACTCCTCCTTTTCAAATCCAAAAACCTCCATGGTCATCTGGCATGCGATGAAGCGAACACCAAACTCCTGGCACATACCACGAAGCTGCTCGATTGTGGCAACACCTTTTTTCTTGAAGGTCTCTTTCATCATCATGGTTGCCATGTCATCAAAACCGGGAACATTACCAGAGATGGCGTTCGGTATCGGCCAGTTGATTGACTGAAAATCCTTGCTGCCAAACGGCATTTTCATTGGCATAGCCGGGTTGCTGTGAGGAGATACTTTTGCGTCAATCTCCTTTTTCAGCAATGGCAGACCATAAAAAGTGAAAAAAATAACCGCTTCCATATCCATGGCCGCAGCCGTTGACGCAAGAATGAACGGAGGATATCCCCAGTCGAGTGTTCCCTGGGATGCAATGATTGCAAGTTTTTTTGTATCAGCCATAACTATTTAATTTCCCTCGATTACGCTTTCATGAAAGAAGAACAGTAAAAAATTTCCGGCAGAGTGCGACACAAGTGCCGAATAGAAAATATCAATGACCACCGGAAACGATTCCTGCAGCGGCAAAAACCAGGACCAGTACCTGCAGCAATGTCATAACCGCATAAATCACATCGTTTTCTTTCAAAAAAAGCGGAATGATAACAGCAAGGCAGAGCATCGTTACCGAAGAAAGATATACGACTGAGGCGTAGCTGAGAACATCGCCTCGACCCAATTGATAAATCCAGTCCCATCCGGAAGGAACCGGAACAATCTTGTGCAATTCTGCTGCCCGAAGATGCCAGTGCAGGGCTACCTCTGAAGGAGGAACAGTGGAAGGAAGCAATTGAAAGACATAAACAAGGTAACCTGTTATAACAAAGATAATTCCCAAAGTAGAGGTCCAGGAGAGTACCGTGGCATAAGTCAACTGAATCCTGTTTGCGTGAAGCTGTTGTTTCATAGTATCTTTAGCGTCAAATTCCGAAACCTTTTAAAAGAGCCCTCAATCCGGCAGCAGCAAGAAGGGTAATAACGAGCTTTCTCACAACACGTGTGTGAACCTTTGTCAGCAGTCTGGCGCCAATTTTTGTACCAAGCATCATACCGGCGACTGATGGCACTGCGATAAGAGGAAGAACCGCACCCTTGTGCAGATAGACCCATGCGGCAGCAGTGTCATTGACTGAGAGCACAAAAATGCTTGTGGCTACAGACACTCTCAACGGAGCGCCAAGAACAAGGTTGAAAACCGGAACATTGGCCCATCCGGCGCCAAGCCCGAACATTCCAGCCATGAATCCAATCACAACAAAAAGGAGGATACCAACGGGCGTGCGGTGAATTTGCCAACTGACATCTTTTTTAAGCTGTTCATCATAATAGATGCCATAGATGTGCAATATTTTGGAAAGCGTATCCGGCTCCTTTATTTCAGGATATGCCGAATTTTTTGAAAGCAGCATGATCACGGAAATACCAAGAATTGTCGCACCAAGAGATAACTGCACAATATTTTCTGGCATGGCCAACCCAACCATGGCACCGGCTATTGAACTAATGGAGGCTATGAGCGCCATCGAAAGCGCCAGTTTGAGATTGGCCAACCCTTTTTTCAACAAGGGAGAACCCGCTGAAAGCGCTCCTGAAAGCGCCACAAGCAATCCGGCTCCCCGCACAAAGTCAATATGAAATGGAAAAAAACTGCTTACAATTGGCACAAACAGCACTCCCCCTCCGACCCCGGCAATAACGGCGATGATGCCAAGAAAAAAAGAGAACACGAAGAGCGCAATTTCCCAAACCCACCACTCCGTCTGTACGGGAGGCTGAGATTGTACTGCAAAGGCCACTGCCGGAGAAAAAAGCAGCATGCCTGAGAGCAGGGTCAGGAGGAAAATGGAGCCAATCGTTTTACAACACCTTTGATTCATAGCTCTGTCATGGTTTAAAAATATAGAAGGTCTTTTCATCGGGTCTGAACGGACGCCCCATCCAGAGAGGGCGACGAAGTCCATTCGGCCCCGGTGCGGGCCTTGTCATGGCAAGCCACTCCTTGTAAATCTGGTGTGAACGCTCCGTATCGACAAAAACGTCGCCGTAACAATCACCTTCATGCGATTTCTCGATACGAACCTTCTGGTGCCAGCAATGCATTCCGCTGATAGGATCAGGGTGTACCGGGAAGGTGATGTTCTGGTGGACTCCACCGTCAGACCAGAAAATTCTTGATGAATCCGCGTCACTGCTCAGATATGGCTCAATGCCCTCATCAACGCGCATTTTCCATTTACCGCCCCCTTCACGCTTGATCTCTACGCGGTTGGTTGACCAGCGGTTGGCTGCCGGATCCTGCTCGCGGCGCCAGCGACCAATGTGGTGTGAGCAGGCAACAACACCGGGACGAATGCCCTCGGTAACCCATGCCCGGTTTATGAAAAATCCAATATCGGTATTTACACGAATGAGGTCGCCATCTTCAAAACCGAGACTCTTTGCATCTAAAGCATTGATCCAGACCGGATTACGGTGCGCAATCTCGGCAAGCCATTTGGCATTACCGGAACGGGAGTGAATCAGGACCGGAAGGCGGAATGTCGGGACAAGCACAAACTCCCCCTTGCTCCGGTTCATGATCTCCTGATGCACGTGACTTTTGATATAGCCCGGAAGGCGGTACTCAGGCCACTTCCAGTCGACCATCGTTTGGGAGTAGAGCTCCTGCTTGCGTGATGGAGTTGGAAAGCCGGTACAGTTTGCACCCTTAAGATGAACTCCGACTGATTTTCCGTTTTTGGTGATAAGACCGGTTTCCGCATCGACTGTTGATCCTTGCAGATCAGCCTGCGACAGAGCTCTTTCATTAACCTTGTAGACGTTGGTTTCAATCTCGAACGCACCATACTTCTGCATGTATTCCAGGGAGGTCAACCCCTCTTTGGACGCCTTTTCCGGTAACCCGGGCACACGCTCAAAGATGTATCGGTAATACTCTTCAATGGTGATCTTCTCACCCGGACGATAGGGCGACATGCAATACTGCTTTATACCGAGGCTTCCATCCGGATCAATGCGCCAGGTAAGCTCAATCCAGAACTCATCCTCTTCCCAAACCTCACCGACATTTGCCTGCCAGGTATATTCCACCGGTTTGCCCATCTTTGCGTGAGCAATACGAAGAACCGGCTGACGGAACGCAATCCACTTGCCGGCATGGGTTTCATAACTGATCAGATCATGACGCTCGGCCGAGTGTCCCATCGGCAAAACGTAATCAGCAAAGTAGGCCGTTTCGCTCCAGGTTGGCGTAAGCGCCGCATGCAGGCCGATTTTTGACTCATCCTCCAGTGCCTCAATCCATGAGAAGCCGTCCGGATAGGTCCAGACCGGGTTGAAGACCCTGGTAAAATAGACATCAAGTTTGCCTCGACCCTCTTTAAGAAAATGAGGCAGCAAAAAGCTCAGCTCAAAATGAGCAAGAGGATACTCGTCAGGCAACTGGAGTGTATTCCAGAATGTCTGTGGTTTTGGCTTGGCATGAACATCAGGATGGAACTTGTTCCATGCGCTTGGTGAGGTTCCGCCCGGCGTACCAACACTGCCCGTCAAGACATTAAGAAAATGGAGCGTACGCGACACTTCCCAGCCTCCAAGGTTCCCACTGCTGGCACTGCGCCAAACATGTGTGGCAAAATTGGTACCCGCCTCGCCTATTTTTCGGGCAACCTCAACGATCATTGTTGCCTTGACACCGCTCTCTTTTTCAGCAAACTCCGGAGTGTAAGAGCTGTACTCTTTTTTGAGCGCCTCAATGAAATTTTCAAAGGTGACAGGAGTATTCGGGTAATCCTGCTGCAGGTACTCTTTCCAGTTCACCCAGTTTTCGAGGTAGTCACGGTTGTAGAGCCCCTCATCAAGAATCACCTTTGCCATGGAAAGCAAGAGAGCAGGCTCGCTGCCAGGGTAACTTGGCATCCAGTAATCCGACATGCTCGCCGTGTTTGAAAGACGGGGATCGAGCACAGCAAGTTTGGCACCTTTCATTCTGGCCTCAACAATGCGCTGGGCATGAGGGTTGAAATAGTGCCCCGATTCAAGGTGAGCACTCACCAAAAGCATAAATTTAGCATTGGTATAATCAGGAGAGGGGCGATCCAACCCTTCCCAGATTGCGTAGCCGAAACGCGCTCCTGATGAACAAACATTGGTGTGGCTGTTATGACCATCTACATTCCAGGCCCTGAGCACCCACTCCATAAACCCTTCATGGCCGGGGCGACCGACATGGTAAGAAATTTCGTTGTTGCGACCCTCCTGTATTGCCTTGCGCATTCTTCCGGCAATATCATCCAGCACACTGTCCCAGCTTACCCTGTCCCACTTGCCGCCGCCTCTTTTGCCCGATCGTTTCATCGGGTAGAGCACCCGGTCGGTATCCTCAATCTGGTTGAGGGTTGCGGGGCCTTTGGCACAATTTCTTCCACGACTTGCCGGATGGTAGGGATTCCCGACCAGCTTGCGCATCGTCATACTCTCTTTATCAACGTAGGCAAGAAGACCGCAACCAGCCTCACAGTTGAAACAGGCGGTCGGAATCAGCATATACTCTTTCGACTTGCGCTCAGGCCAGCTTTTCGAATCATATTCCACCCAATTATCCCACTGATCGGGAGGCGGACAGTTCACCTGGGTACCATCAACAGTTGCACTCTTTGTTGCCGGGCCACTCCCTTCAGCATGGAGATCAGCAATAAGGTGCAGTTTTTCTGCTATCGTTTCTATAACCGTTGGTTTATGGGTATAACTCATATTTACTCCAGCACTTGATTAACTTAACGGAACGGTTTGCGGTGCATGAATCCAGACTTTTTCTGTGTAGAAGACACCACAAAGCCCAAAAATGGCGGCTACAGCAAGCATCACTGGAGAAGAAAGTGCAAGGCATAACAGAAGAGGAAGCACATTCCCCGCAATGAAACTGCCAAACCAGAACTGCTTTTTCAGTGATCCATGCAGGATGGCCTCAGCCGCGCGTTCCGCAGACTTCGAAGGGTGCTTGCCATAGAGCTCAGAAAGCATTACGAGGATGTGGAGTATAAAACCGCCCGCAAGAGCTGGCCTGAGCATTTCAAAAAGTTCAGGGGCACTGGAGGTCAGCAAACCAAGAACAAGCATTGCCGACCCGCCGGCAAGCAGCGAGTTCAGGAACATGTGCAACAAAAGCATGGGACTTTGCCAGAAATCCCTTGCCTTGGCAGAGCCAAAAAGGAATGCCGTATAGATCGCCGTCAAAAGGGCAAAGAGTGCACCACACCAGAGCGACAATTGTTCGAGAAGAGGCAACTGGAGATATTTTGCAACTCCCCACAAAGCAAGAAATGCGCCGAATCCGGCAATCGTCAAACCGCCTTTCACCAGCCATGAACCAAATTGCGGACGGAGCATCACCGAGGAGAAGCGCTCGGGACGGTCAAGATCCTTGACGAGAAATGCTCCCGTAAGTGCAAGAAAGAGCAGCGACGTAGCCCAGACAGCCCACTGCAGCGAATTGGAGAAGGGATGCATCAGCAGTGTCTGCAAAACAAACATCAGCAGAAACAATCCTGACGCAACAGCCTTCGAGGCAACATAGGCAGGAACCTCCCAACCCCATACAACTCCCTTGGCGGGAATGTCATAAACCTTTCGGGCCTTTGGCTTTCCATCAATTCCGGATGATGGAAGCAATTTTTTTGCAGATTTGGCAAGGTGCTTGCCAGCAAAATGGCCAACCCCCCGAGATTGCTCGCTCCAGAGGTATCCATTAACTTCCGAAACTTCAAACGGATCAAGCGAAGCTCCATCCCCATTGATATAAAAAAGTTTGGGCGAAGTACCCTTTTCCGGCTTACGCACCAAAGTCTGCTCTTTTGCCACAAGGCGAGCAATCTCACTTTGGGGGTCATCAAGGTCACCGGCAACAATGGCCTGCTGGGGACAAATCGAAACACAGGCGGGCTGGAGGCCTATTTCTTTTCTGTGAGCACAATAATTGCATTTTGCGGAGGTGTGCGTCTCGGGATCCATATAGAGAGCACCGTAGGGACAGGCTTGGGAACAGGCTTTGCAGCCAATACATCGACGCTGATCAAAATCAACAATACCATCATCCCGCCGGTGTAGTGCCTCAACCGGACAAATAGCAACACAAGGCGGCTCTGCGCAATGGTTACAGCGCAGAACGGTAAAATATCTTCTGCTGTCGGGGAAGGTACCCTTTTCAACATATTTAACCCAGGTACGGTTTACACCGAGAGGCACCTGGTTTTCGGATTTGCATGCTACCGTGCAGGCATGGCATCCGATACATTTCCGGGCATCAATAACAAAACCGTAATTCATTAATTTTGCTCTAAATATTATAATACTGCAATCGTGCTCTACTCTCGGGAACCCACTCACGCGTCGCTCAGACTGAACATAACCGATGTATGACGGCTCTTTTCCTTTCGCCAGCAAAAACGCAAACAAATCTACTATATAGTTATACAGTTTGGATTTTAATAAAAGAAACGGACTCTTCAAAAGAAAATCAACCAAACAACATCGAAAAATAAAGAAAATATTACCGTACAAGCAGAAACGAGAACGTGAATATCCCGGGTTCACTCAACACTGGCGTTTGTCGCTGCAGTGTTGAAGGAACCGTGGGTTTTCAAGCTCACCCGACCTCTTTTCCGGCCATAACCAAAGTTGGAGGAGCGCCAAGGTGGCGTCCGGCAAGAAGAACATTCCAGTAGAGCCATTCAAAGCCGAGTTTTCCATACCAGTTCATCTTGGTCTCGTGGAGAAGGGTGAATGGTCCCAGTTTTGGCATCGGGAACTTGCCATGGAGCGGCTCAATCTTGTAGTTGAAGTCGATCAGCGAAGAGGTGCCTTTGGAATAGACAATAAAACAGGTCGAGTGGCCGTCATAAATTTCCTCCGGCTTGACGCCATGTATTTCTGACATGATATTGAACACCACAACATCAGCTTCATAATGGGCAACCGATCCCGCCTTTGATGTTGGAACGTTGGTGGCATCGCCAATAACATAGACCCTGTCGTGCTTGAGGGCCTTGAGAGTATTCTGGTGGGTTGGCACATAGCCGATGCTGTCATCAATACCCGATTTGCTGATCACCTCATCGCCAATAGTGGTAGGGACAATGACCAGCGTGTCATACTTTATCCTGTCGCCTTTTACTGACTCGATATAGCCCTCTTTTCCATTCACTGAACTAAGCTCGAAACTCGTACTGATCTTGATATTTTTGCTTTTTGCCGACTCAGTAAAGACCGCAGAGGCCTTGGGTTTCGTAAAGGCTCCAGCAAGAGGGGTTACCAGTTCGATTTCGGTCTTCTCCCTGATACCTTTATTGCGACAAAACCAGTCAGCCATGAAAACAAACTCGATGGGGGCGACCGGGCATTTGAAGGGAAGCTCGGCAATATTCATCACCAGTTTTCCCCCTTTAAACTCATTCAATCTCTGGCGCAGCACCTCAGCAGCCTCAATGGTATAAAAAGAAAAAGCATTCTTGCCCCAGGCATCCATCAAACCGTCATTCTCTTCCGGAGCAATCTTGCAGCCTGTAGCAATGATCAAAAAATCGTAGGTAAAGGTGTGGTTTTTGCTCTTTACCTCCCGTTTTTCAGGATTGATATTGGTAATCTCATCAATCACAAAATCCACACCGGGAAGGATATACTTTTTCCTGGAACGGGTAAGGGTTTTCGACTTTTGAAGCCCGAAGGGAACAAAGAGCATGCCCGGTTGATAGATATGCCTGTCATCACGATCGATCACCGTAATCTCCCATTCAGCAGGCAAATGCCTCCTCAGATTATTTGCAACAATTGTTCCGCCGGTACCCGCACCCAATACAACGATCTTTTTTGACATTATCTTGCCTCCATTTCAGGACTCAGTTATGAAAGATTGGTGTGAAGAGAAAAAAGAAACCGCATTGCAAAACAAAAATGCTGTTGCAGATGCCATATTTCGAACAGCTCGTCACAGAAGCACGAATCCAACTCTTGCTTTAAAAAAGGTGTAGATGGCCCTTTGAAAACATTTGAAGAACACGATCGTTCAGCCTTACACTCCACACATCATGCATAAGAATCAAATAACTATATACCTATCAGGTTTAAAAAATATAAACAACATCATACGGAAAAGCAAAAAATGAACGTGAATCATACAATCTCCAGTGCCAAATTTTAACAAGAACCGAGTTCACAATCTTGTAGCATTTCCTTAACAATTCCTCAACAGAACGAATGGTACTTTGTGTGGCGCATGAAGATATGCGAAAAGAGTTCCCTGAATTTTCATGAACACATCACACAAACCAACCACATATTTCTTATGAGAAAAGTTGCACTGATAGTCGGTCTGGCCGCAGCCCTCGGGTTCAACAACGCGCAGGCTGCTGACTGGAACTGGAAAGGAGATATCCGCGAACGCTGGGAAGACCAACGGACATTGAAGGATAATACCGACACTTTCAGCACAAGCCGTTCACGTACCCGCGTCCGTCTTGGCGTTTATTCATGGATCAATGAAGAGCTTTCAGCCGGCGTTCAGTTAGCGACCGGTAACGATGCTGTAAACGAAACAATATCCCGCAACCAAAGCGCTGGAGCTCTTTTTCAGCCGAAGAACATCTATCTCAACGAAGCCTTCATCGATTACCACCCAACAGCGCTTGATGGAGAGGTAAACATGATACTCGGCAAAAGAGACAGCTCCGCAGAAATCATCAGGGTTAACAATCTGGTGTATGACGGTGACCTTACCTTTGAAGGCGCAACTGTACAGTATGGCAAGGACGCTGACGGCAAGGAAAAAAACGGGCTGGTCGCCATTGCCGGTTACTATCTTCTTGACTCATGGTCTGACGCTACCCGCACCGATCCAACCCTGTTCATTGCCCAGACTGCTTACAAGGGCGATGTCAATGATATCAGGTACATGTTTGGCGCCGGGTACAATTTGTACAGTAGCGTCAATAACATCAGCACCACATTAAACGCTGACAAGTCTGCAACCGGTAGTGGATTTGCTGCAAATAGCAACACGCTGAATAAAGGCTACAAGATTGTCGAGCTTTTCGGTAACATCGGAGGTCAGATAACCGACACGCTTCCCTGGAATATTTACGGTCAGTACGCCTTCAACACAGCGAAGAATGCTGATTATCACGCAATCAATGACAATAATAGAAATTCCTGGCTGGCAGGCTTGACGATAGGTGATGCAAAACAGGTTGGGCAATGGTCGCTCGACGCAAAATACGACCGCATCGAAAGCGATTCCGTCTTCCCGCTCTTCACCGATTCCGACAGAAAAGTAGGCGCGTTTACAGGTCCGTCTCGCCCAACAGCAATTGTTAACATCAAGGGATTTGAAGTAGCAATGACCTATCATCTTGTCCAAAACATGACCATCGGAGCGCGATACTTCTGTTACAACGAGATTAACAAGGAAGCTTTAAACCCGACGCTTCATCAGTTGCAGGTCGATGCTCTTGTCAAGTTCTAAAAATGTGTGCTGTTCTTTCTGTTGTGTGTGTTGTATGACTGGTTTGCAAGGCTTCTCCTGCCGCTGAAGGAGAGCCTTGTTGAACTGGTTAATACTTAAAACAATTTTGCATTTTATTTCAAATTAACCCAATGATGACAATCACTATGAAACTTTTTAAAAAAATACTTTTAAGTGCAACCGTATTCGGCGTCATGGCTTCAGGAACAGCCCAGGCAGCCGGTAAAATCGTTATTGACGGTTCAACCACAGTAGGGCCTATTGCCAAAGCATTTGCTGACCATTTCACCAAAACCACCGGCGTTCAGGTAACGGTGAGCGAGTCGGGATCCGGTAACGGAGCAAAAAGCCTGATCAATAAAACCTGTGACATCGCCACCATGTCACGGCCAATGAAAGACAATGAGCTGGCTGCCGCAAAAAGCAAAGGAGTCAACCCTGTCGAGCACGTCGTTGCGCTTGATGGCCTCTGTATTGTTGTACACCCCAGCAATCGCGTCAATGCGCTCTCCAAAGCGCAGATTCGCGGGATCTATATGGGCAAATACAACAACTGGAGTCAGGTTGGAGGACCGAATTCCGCAATCGTGATGATCCAGCGCGAATCAAACAGCGGTACTGCCGACTCCTTTAAAGAGCTGGTTATGGGCAAGGATAATCCGATTTCCAAGAGAGCAGAGACCCAGTCAAGCAATGGCGCCATCAAGAGCCGCGTTGCATCCACCCCTGCTGCGATCAGTTATATCGGTCTCGGCTTTGTTGACGCATCAGTCAAGGCTGTTCTTGTTGACGGTGTTGAGTCTGACGTCAAAACAGTCAAAAACGGCACCTACCCAATCCACCGTCCGCTCTTCATGTACACCAATGGCCAGCCGACCGGAGCTGTCAAGCAGTTCATTGATCTTCCAAAAACGGCTGAAGGCAAACGCATTATCAGCGAGACCGGTTTCGTGAACTACTATTGATTGATTGCTTCCAGCACCAGCTTCACGTTCTTGCCGGAAGAGCCAACGCCAAAAAGCCGTCTCACTCCAGGACGGTTTTTTGGTATCAAACAAAAATATTGTAACCCATGAACAGCAAAGCACTACGTTTTCTTTTACCCGTTCTGCTCAATGCCACTCTGGCCCCAGCACTCTTTTCGACTGCATCTGCTTTTAATGCTGCACATCTTGAACTGCTTAAAGCCGGAGTAGCATCGTGGAACAGTATGAGAAGCACTCACAAAGAGTTTCTCCCAGACTTTTCGGGAGCTGCACTGAAAGGCAAAAAGCTGAGAGGAGCTGATTTTCACAATGCCAACATGTCAGGCGCCAATCTCAGCCAGTCAGACCTCAGCAACGCGAACCTGCAAGGCGCTTTGCTTGATTCGGCAAAAATGAGTTACTGCATGCTTATCAGGGCAAATCTTGAACATACCGGATTACGGGGAGCCAATCTTGAAAGTGCCGTGCTCGATGGAGCACATCTCCATCAGGCAATTCTTGGGCAAGCCATTCTGAAAAAAGCGGATTGTACCAATACTGATTTTTCGGAATCAGATCTTCGTGAGTGTAATTTTCGCGAGGCAACATTGGTAAATGCCAATCTGAGCGGAGCGGATTTAAGGGCAACCTACCTTTGGCGAACGAATCTCAGCCGGACAAATATGAGAGGGGTAAAGGTGTCGGAAAACACCATTCTTGACAGCGGTAAATACGCATCCCGGTTGTGGGCGGATAATCATCAATCTTTTTTTGTTGAAGACCCTCCACCCATTTCCGCCAATCAGGTAAGCTCAGCTTCTATAGTGGAAGAGGCACCGCAGATCGTTCATCACCAGAAGTCGGATGCTCCTGCACTGCCGCAGCAAGTCACGGGCAGCACTATGCCGGAAAGGGATACCGACAACTCAAAAAAGAGGTTCGCTTCACGTAATATCTGGAGGCAGTCAGATGGCCCGGCCCACGTCGCCTACGACAGAGAGCAATACGAGCAGGTAAAAAGCAATGTGTTCGACATGAACAGGATGAGAAAAAGCAACCGCGATATCCGCATAAATCTCACCGGCGCTTCATTCGATCACAATAACCTCTCTTATGCCGATTTAAGCCATGCGCTCCTGCAATATGCCAGTTTCAAAGGAAGCGATCTCGGTGACAGTGATCTTCGATCTGCAGATTTAAGAGGATGCGACTTCCGGGAAGCAAACTTGCAACATGCCGATCTGGGATGCGCTGATCTCAGGGGAGCCAATCTCTGGCGTACCAATCTCAGCCGAGCCCGTCTTGCCGAAGCTATCGTTTCCGGTTCGACCATCCTTGAGTCAGGTAAAAAAGCTACGCCGGAACTGGCCGCACGTCACGGTCTCATTTTTGTTGAGCAATAGCGTTACCGCCGAACCCGGACAAGACTGACTGATTGCCTTCCACCAGCAGCTCCCTGATCTTGGCAGAAAAGCCAAAGCCAAAAAGCCGTCTCACTCCAGGACGGCTTTTTGGCTTATGCAAAAACAACTCAGCTTAGACTCCGGCCATCATCGCTTCGATATCGGCATCAACGGTTCCAATAGGCTTGATCCCGAATTTTTCAACCAGAACCGCCGCAACATTGGGTGTCAGGAACTCGGGCAGTGTTGGTCCAAGGCGGATACCTTTCACGCCAAGAGCAAGCAGGGCGAGGAGCACGGTAACGGCTTTCTGCTCATACCAGGCAATATCGAAAGAGATCGGCAGGTCGTTGATATCATCGAGTTCAAAGACCTCCTTGAGTTTCAGGGCAATCACCGCAAGCGAATAGGAGTCGTTGCACTGACCCGCATCAAGCACACGGGGAATCCCGCCAATATCACCAAGCTCAAGCTTGTTGTAACGATACTTTGCGCATCCTGCAGTCAAAATGATGGTGCCCTCAGGCAAAGCGGCGGCAACATTGGTATAGTACTGTCGTGAAGCGTGACGACCATCACAGCCAGCCATCACTACAAAGCGCTTGATGGCCCCACTCTTGACGGCAGCAACCACCTTGTCGGCAAGCGCCAAAACCTGGTTATGGGCAAATCCACCAACAATTTTACCATTTTCAAGCTCTTTTGGTGGCGGACAGCTTTTTGCAAGCTCAACCAGCACCGAAAAGTCCTTCTCTTTGCCCTCAGCCCTTGCTGCGATATGCTTCAGTCCGGGGTAACCTGCCATGCCAGTTGTGAACATCCTGTTGCGGTATACTTCGCGAACAGGTACAATGCAGTTCGTCGTCATAAGGATCGGGCCGTTGAAGGTGTCGAACTCCTTGTCCTGCGACCACCAGGCCCCACCATAATTACCCACAAAATGGGAGTACTTCTTGAATGCGGGATAGTAGTGAGCCGGCAGCATCTCGCAGTGGGTATAAACATCAACTCCTGTTCCCTCTGTCTGCTTCAGCAACTCCTCCAAATCGCGCAAATCATGGCCGGAAATGAGGATTCCTGGGTTTTTGCCCACACCGGTGCTCACCGTGGTGATCTCGGGATGACCGTATGTTGTTGTATTTGCCTTGTCGAGCAGGGCCATGGCCTTGACGGCAACACCACCGGTTTCGAGCACCAGTCCGGTCAGTTCATCCGCCGAAAGCTCTTTGGTGAGCGCCGCAAGAGCCTTGACATAAAAAACATAAATCGCGTCATCATGATAGCCAAGCACGGCAGCATGATCAGTGTAGGCTGCAAGCCCCTTCAAACCGTAAAGCACAAGGCTTTTCAGAGAGCACAAATCCTCATTCTCGCTGAGGCTTTTGATGCTCACCGTTGCCGACTTGGCAAGAAAATCCGCTTTAGAGATGCCATTCCAGTGAGCCGCATCGTGATCAGAGCGTTGATCAAGCGAGGCATTCAGCTCATCACGCACCGCAAGGGTCTTGCGGATCTGGGCGACGATGGCATCCTCATCAAAATTGGTATTGGTCACCGTCACAAAAAGCGACTCACTGATCAATTGACCAACGTTCACCGACACGCTTCCATCCAACTTCTCAGCCGCCAATGCAAGTCCCTCTGTTGCATAGACCAACACATCCTGAAGCTGCGCCGTCGGCTCATCTTTTCCACATACTCCACGCACCGTACAACCGGTACCATGAACGCTTTCCTGACATTGATTACAAGACATTCCCATCGTTCCATCCTCCATTATTGGTTATTAAGTAACTCGGCACACTAAAATCACGTCAATTCGAAATAACATTAAAACTCTTACCCCCGAAAATTATGAGCCTCCTTTTTCACCACTGCCATGCGTCACGCCATTTGCCGCATCAAGATCCCTTATCAGCTTGCCGATGGTGACCTTGTCAAATTCACGGTTGACAACCTCCTCAATACGCATGATCTCATGACGAAGCACACACCGTGCACGGTTTGCACAAATCTGCTTACGGAACATGCACTCCGACACCTGCACCTTTCCCTGAAAAACCTCAATCAACTGCGCTATCGGAATCTCGTCAGGCTCTTTTTTCATCATGAAGCCTCCCTGCGCACCCTCCTTCGAAACAACCAGATCATGGCGGATCAACTCCTGCAACAATCCACGCAAAAACTGGTAAGGAATATCCTGATCGGCCGAAATGGACTTTGCCGACACATACACATCCCTCTTCGACCCAAGCATCAAGAGAGCCCGTATCGCATAATCTGTCTTTTTTGTCAGTACCTTCATGGTGGTTCGTTTAATTGATATCAATATAGTATCAGTTATATAAAAAACAAGATTTATTTTGTCAGAAAAAGATAATTTGGCAAACAATGGAGACTATTATTCTGCGGGAACTTGCGCAACAACCCGTATAAAATATTGAAAATTATTTAGTTAGTGATTTTGTTCATCGTCTGAAAGAAGCAAGAGATATGACTGATGGCAGGGGTGGTTTTGTTCAAAGGAGAGTTGGCAGGGGTAGTTGATCGTTGCAAAAAGTGAAACGCCCAGCGTCAATGCCCCTCTTCGAGGCTGAAACCTGGAAGAGAGACTGACGCTGAGCGAAAAGATGATCATGCCTTGAATGCGCCTGTGTCTATCCAATCGTTTTTCAGCAATGCCCACCAGTCTACGGCCAATCCTTTCAGCACATAGTCGTAGGGCAACCAGCCATAACCGGCGCTTCCCCATCCTGTGCCCCATGAGTTTCGGATGAGCAACGCCCCTTTGGTTTCAACTCCCCCGGGATTGGTGTTCTTGATCTTTATGGTGTCATCATAACCAACGGCCACAATAGCGTGGCCGCCGGCAATTTTCTCTCCGGCGGTCGGATAGGGTATTTTTCCGGTTGTTGCCGCCTGCGATATTGAAGTATAGACCGTAAAACCAAACATAGCAGGAATACCTGCCGAGAGATTTGCCTTGATCTGAGTAAGCAACGCATCTTTGGCCGTCCCAGCCGGATCAAGACGAAAATAACTTATAGCCTGAAAACTCTGGGCAAAGGCGTAACAGAAAGCCGAAGGTTCCTTGTCAAAATCAGCAATAACATAGGGCAGGTACTCTTCCGGCGGCACACCAAAAAGGACGAGCGCTCCCATGGTTGAACGAAGAAATGCACCGGTATCTCCCGTCCAATGCAACAGGTTTCTCGTCGTCTTGTAGAGAAAGAGGCGGGATGCATCAATATGCTTGCCAAACGCTCTCCTCTCAAAGTACTCAACAATCCCGACGCCAGCATGTGCCGTACACGATCCAATCGATTCCTGGTTTTCGATCGGAGAGAACCAAGGCCTTAAATCGACAGCGGCCGGAACTGTCAGCTTTGCCGGTTTGGCAACTCCCGACTTTGCGAGCATCGCCTTCACGGAATCCCCCTGCCCCAACTGCTTCTGCTTTGAAGAAACGACATTATGATCTGCTGTGTAATCCTTGAAATCAGGATAATCCGGCAACCATCCCATTCCCGATATCTCCAGAATTTGACCCATAGATCCTCCAGTTTTTGTTCGATTAAAAGATTGATTTTTTTACCATAACGCACTCTATCCTTAACCGGTAACGCTCGTTGATCAACCGTTCTGATTCGCATCTTTTTCTCACCATACTGATATCCGGTCCGCAGGAGGCACACCAGTGCTTCCCTTGACCATACCAATGGATAAAAAAGCGCCCAAGCGGAAGATTTGCAATTATCAGGATATTAAATATAACAGTATCGCACAAAAAACGAAGATTTCACACGCATTTTACACAAGCGAGTTCGAACTGACACTGAAACCAGTTCATTTCACCAAAATACAACAGTCACCACAGATACGCCCAAACAACCCAACACTCACCATTGTCAATTGTCCATTGTTTTGCATACCTTATCGTCATTCCTTTTAATCATCAATCACTGTGGTATGCGTCAAACCATATTCCGAAGAATACTCTCAGCCGCCTCACTCCTTCTGCTCCTTGCCGGACTCTCCGCTTGCCAGCAGAAGAGCGACAAGAGCCGCCAGGAACAGATTGTTGTTGGTGTTTCGGCTGACTTCGACTACCTCAATCCCCTGCTCATCCAACTCTCCATGTCGCGCGAGGTGTGCACACTGCTCTACCCTTCGCTGGTCAAACCCTCCTACGATGAAAAAAAGGGTGCGATAAGCTTTCTGCCCAATACGGCCAAAAGCTGGGAGTTCTCCGCTGACGGCAAACAGGCGATCTTCTACTTACGCGGTGACGGCGCATGGGAAGATGGCAAACGGGTGACATCACACGATTTCAAATACTCCTACACACTCTACAAGAACCCAAAAATTGCCAGTTCACGACAGCACTACCTTGGCGACCTGCTCCTGCTTGCGGATGGAACAGCGGATGTTGAGCGCGCCGTGGAGACACCCAACGATTCAACACTGGTGCTCCACTTCAGCAAACCTATGGCCCAGGAGATAGTGCTCGACCACTTCAACGACCTGATGCCGGTAGCCGAGCATCTCTTTAAAAACTACGCCGCAGATGAAATCCGCACAAAGGCTGCGGAAATACCAGTATTGAGCGCGGGCCCCTTCAAGGTAAAACAGTGGGCACGCCAGCAAAAACTGGAGCTTGTCACCAACCCCTCCTCGCGACTTCCACGGCCAGCAACCATCAAAAAGATGCTTTTTGTGGTTGTTCCTGAATACACCACCCGCCTTGCCATGCTGAAATCAGGACAGATAGACGCCATGATCTCGGCTGGAGGAATCAATCCAAAGGATATTAACGAGCTTGCAAAAAGTTCACCATCAATTGTCATCAAACCGGTCAAAAACCGCTTTTTCGACAGCATCGTCTGGCTCAATATTGATGGCGAAGTATGGCGCAATAGGCGCAGGGTGGTGCCCAACGCCCTCTTTGGCGACAAGGTGGTGCGCCAGGCGCTCACGATTGCCATTGACCGCCAATCCATCATTGACGGCTTCATGGGGCCGGAGCACGCGATCATTGTCAACACCTCGCTTTCACCGGCTTACCGCGAAATTGCCGACACCTCGCTTGACCCCTACCAGTATGACCCCCGAAAGGCTACCGCTCTCTTGCGCTCTGCCGGATGGACGCCCGGCCCCGACGGTATTCTGCAGAAAAACGGCAAAAAATTCTCATTTGAGCTTGCTGCTCCTGTCGGCAATCCCCGGCGCAACTATGCCGCAACCATTATCCAGCAGAACCTCCGTGAAACCGGCATAGAGTGCCGCCTGAAATTTGACGAAAGCCTCATCTTCAACAAAAACCAGAATGAATTCCGCTACGAAGCGGCCCTTTCAGGCATGGCCGCCGAAACACTCCCCTTCCAGCTCATTATCTGGGGCTCCGACTTTGCCCGTCGCCCCTTCAACTCCTCAGCTTTTCAGCACAAGGAGCTCGACACCATCATTGCTGAGCTGAGCAGCCCCCTTCCCCAGGGGCGCAGTATTGCCCTCTGGAAAAGCTATCAGAAAATCCTGCACGATGAACAGCCGAGAAGCTTCCTCTACTACTACGATGAGCTCGAAGGATTCAACAGTCGGATCAAAAACACCAATATCAACCTGATTTCCACACTTTACAACGCCTCAGAGTGGAGCATCCAATAAAAGAGCGTTCGGCACTGTTTGCCACCAGTTCCAAATTTTACTATATTCAACTACTTTTTTGCAAAGCAGTTAAAGAATTTTCGCCACCATCAGTGAACTTATTGTTATTATGCCTCGTTACACACCCGAACAACTTGAACGGAGAAATGCCTCAGTCTGGACAAAAGTACAGGGAATCCTCGCCCCCATACAGTTCGTCATGTTTCTGGCTGGCCTGACGGTCACCTGGCTCTACCAGTCGCACAACGGGATCGACAATTTCGCCTGGATCACCTTTTTTGTCACCCTGAAAACCCTCATGCTTCTCCTTATTTTTGTGACCGGCGGTTTTTTTGAACTGGAGGTTTTCGGCCAGTTTGCCTTTGCTCATGAATTCTTCTGGGAGGATTTTGGAAGCGCCATCGCCATGGTGGTGCATCTCTCCTACTTTATCCTCTTCTTCATGGGGCTCGATGAAGCCACACTTATTTGGACCGCACTGCTCGCTTATCTGAGTTATCTTGTAAATGCAGCACAATTTGTCATCCGCCTGCTCCTTGAAAAGCATAATGAAAAAAAGCTCAAACGGCAGTCGGCCTGACCACCCAACCCTCTTATGAAAGCAAAAGCTATTGTCTTCAGCGGCGTCCGCCAGATTGAACTCTCTGAGGTGACACTGAAACCCCTCTCCTCAACCGATGTGCTGGTTGAAACCTGGTGGTCATCAATCAGCACCGGCACGGAAAAAATGGCCTACAACGGCCTCATCCCCTCCTGGCCCTTCATCTTTCCCTTTATTCCCGGCTACGAAACCGTCGGAAAGATCATAGAGGCGGGTGACCATGTCAACCAGAGTTTGATCGGCAAATTTGCCTACGTTGCGGGCTCCTTCGGTTATGAAGGAGTCAATGCCGCCTTCGGAGGCGCTTCGGAGTACATCGTCTGCCCGGTCGAGGCCATCACCGTGCTCGACAACATGGAGAACCCCCAATCAGGCATTGCTTTGCCCCTGGGCGCAACCGCCCTCCATATTGTTGACTTGGCAAAGGTTAAAAACAAAAAGGTACTGGTGCTTGGCCAAGGTGCAGTGGGCATTCTCGCCGCTGAACTGGCTCGACTCATGGGCGCCAAACTGGTTGCGGTAACCGAGCCCAACAAAACGAGGTTACGCCTCTCAACCGCTAACCTCAAGGTCAATCCCGACACGGAAGATGTTGCCGCCGCTCTCGCTGGCCATGAGTTCGACATTCTGATCGACAGCACCGGCATCATGAGCGCCATCGACACCGGCCTGCGCTTTCTGAAATTTCAGGGAACGGTGATTCTCGGCGGCTACTACCAGCGAATCAACATCGACTACTCTTTGGCCTTCCAGAAAGAGCTCTCCTTTATTGCCGCAAAACAGTGGGCCAAAGGCGATCTTGAACGGGTAAGGGAGCTGATTGCAAACCGCAAACTCAATGCCGAACGAATTTTTACCCATCAGCACCGGGTTGAAGAAGATATCACGGGCGCTTATCAGAAAGCATTCACCGATCCCGACTGCCTGAAAATGATCCTGCTCTGGAAAACCGGCACACCGCAAGAGGGAACAGAACCTCCTGTCACAGCACAACCATAAGCGGCTCACGATGGCAGCAAGAACCATAGCGATATACGGCAAGGGTGGCATAGGCAAAAGCTTTACGACCACCAACCTCAGCGCCACCTTTGCCCTGATGAACAAGCGGGTGCTCCAGCTCGGCTGCGACCCCAAGCACGACTCAACCACCTCCCTCTTCGGCGGCATTTCGCTGCCCACGGTGACCGACCTCTTCGCCGAAAAAAATGCACGCAATGAATCGGTCACCATCAGCGACATCGTCTTCCGCCGCGACATACCTGACTTCCCACAGCCCATTTACGGCATCGAACTCGGCGGCCCGCAGGTTGGGCGGGGGTGCGGCGGCAGGGGCATCATCTCGGGATTTGACGTGCTCGAAAAACTCGGCATCTTCAAGTGGGATATCGACATCATCCTGATGGACTTTCTCGGCGACGTCGTCTGCGGAGGATTTGCCACCCCACTCGCCCGCTCACTCAGCGAAGAGGTTATTCTGGTCACCAATAACGACCGCCAATCCATCTTCACCGCCAACAACATCTGCCAGGCCAACAACTACTTCAGAACCATCGGCGGAGAGTCGCGCCTGCTCGGCCTCATCATCAACCGCGATGACGGCAGCGGCGTAGCCGAACGATACGCCGAAACGGCCGGCATTACCGTCCTCATGAAGGTACCCTACAACGCCGAAGCGCGCGACAAGGACGATAGCTTCAATTTCGCCATCCGCCTGCCTGAAATTCGGGAAAAATTCCAAAAGCTCGCGCAGGATATTATTGACGAACGCATCACCCCCTGCGAAGCCGTCGGACTCGACTTCATGGGCTTTGTCCGCCTCTTCGGCACCGTCAGCGATGACGCCCCACAACCTGCCACCGCTGATGAACTTTTTGGGCGCAAAGAGAGCTATACCGGCAGCAAACCGGTTGCGGAAACAAGCACCCTCGATAGCGACGACCATAAGATGGTACGCTGTATAGAAAAGCTCGATGCCGAACAGCAGAAGATTTACCGCATGGTGGAGCAAGAAAAAAGGGCAATCAGTGAGGTTGCTGAACTAACTCGCCGGGAGGAATCAGCGGTGCGGGAGCTGCTTGCAAGTGCGCGGAAAGAGCTGGCAAGGCTGTTTTTTGAGGGGTGACATGCAGCCCAAAAAAAACTGCATGTTTAAGCCTTGGTTCTCTCAACAAGTAAACCGGAAATATACTTGTGAATAATACTCGACACAAGAGTCTGGTATGGTATACCTTCCTGCACTGCAATAAGCTGTACTTGATCCAAATCCTTTGAGGACATGCGAATGCTGATTCTTTTGTTTTGGCTTAGCGTGTTTTTTGCACACTGCTGGAGCTTGTTTATCTCCTTTTTTGCATCCTTAACCGATACCCATTCTCCACTTTCATAAGAATCAAGAATGGCCTTTTCTTCGTCATCCAAAACACTCTTTTTCATCTTTCTGCCCTCAGGTATTTGTTGGTAGCCTTTCTACTCGGAATAATTGTCTTGAGAAATATCTCCTCATTACTCTCAACATAAGGAACAATATAGGCGTAAGCCTCAATCATAACGACAGCAATTTTCTGTCCAGGATACGTCTCTTGATTTGGATGTTCAACCGTATCCAGGACTTCTCCTTTTTCCATGAGAAGTACCACCTGTTCAAAGCAGACACCTCGACTTTGCTTCAGTAGTTCATTTTTGTCGTTGTCCCAGCGGAAAATATTCATAGTTTCAAGCTAAGACAATATATGCCTTATTGTCAATGTATTTTTTCCCCGCCCAAACACTTTACCACAGAAAACGAAATGATTTCCCGATTGGTTGAATAGGAAAAGAATGCGATCAATGACGTTGTGGAACTGACTCACCGGGAGTAATCAGCCGTCCGCGAACTGCTTGCAAGTGCTCGGAAAGAACTGGCAAAGCTGTTCTTCGAGGTTTAAAAGTACAGGAATCGGGTGTTTGCCTCATCCTCTTGCCGCCAAAATAAGCCAGCTCCTTGTTGTGCTCTTATTGCAGCCAGTCCATCCACGCCTCATAGATCATCACCATAGCCATCGTATCAAGCTCGCAATACTTTTTCAGGCCGCCTTTTATTGCCTCGCGTTCATACTCCGTCATCTCCTCAAAATGAAGCCTCGCAAAGGCGGTCATGGCTGCCCCGCCGTGCTTGATGACGTTATCATCATCACTACTGAGTAACAGAGCGGAATTTTTCTCATCAATATCGGTGAAGAGTTTCGGAAGCAATGCATAAGGATCTTTGACCATACCTCGCTCATCACATTGCAGCCATTGCCAGTTCGTAAAATTCAGGCTCGGAATCCCTGATGCTACGCCATAGATCGGCTTGCCGTACTTCTCCTTCAGGAAATCCGAACTGTTGAGTACGGCTGGCAGAACATACTTGATGGAATTTGACCCTTTCGTGTAAGGATCATAGTAATAGCGCTTGACCAGATGCCAGAGATCAACCATGTTCCGGGGGCTTGTCCATGAAAGTTCCTTTTTCCCATTGGCATTAGTGATCGACACAATAAATCGCAGCAGTTCATCACGATCTTTTGGCGGGTTCCTGGCTGCAGCAAGCTGCCGGTAGATGGCAAGCAGTACAGAGTTCTCATGGTTACTGTACCGGAAAATGGTTCCCCTGTCACCTTCAAGCTCACGCTGCAGTGCCCTTACAAAACTGAAGTTCGGGAAAACTCCCGGTTCAGCAGAGAGATATTCCCCGGCATGGCGAACAGTGCCGTCACGCTCAACAACATGATGGGAGTATTGAAAGGCAACCATCTCATAAGGAGCTAATCCTTTGGTAAACGGTATGGGATTGATGGTGGTTTCAAAATCGATGAAGTGCAACGGATACGTCCACCCTCTCATCTCAGCGGCAAGATTCTCCCGATCCAGATAGGGTTCAGCACTGCCGCTTCTGCTTTTCCGAATCTGCAGGAGCTGACGCTGCGTTCTTGAGAGGCCGGGTTTGTCGTCCTCTTTCAACCCAAGGTCATCTTCCGAAATATCCGCCAGCTTGCGTTTGCCTGCAGCTATGACCTCATCCTTTTTTCTGAAGTCCCAAAGGGCGAGCACATTCTGCTCGTTAAAATCACGATCAGTCCAGTTGAACGTCTCAGCCCAGCACTCCCTGAATCCGCATTTCAGTCCCGTTAACAACTCCTCATCACTGCAGGTAAAAGAGCAATCCCTGCACTTGCCACCGGGAGCAGGCGCTATCTTTATATTCTTTTCGTACGCTTCAGCAAGCCATGCTATAGTCCCCTCAAATCCCCGCTCGGCAAAATCATCCGTACCGCTCCCACTCCATACCATCCCGACATACTCATCAACCGGTATAACCGCCAAAAGCGGCACCGAGAGATCTTCCGCCGAAAGGGATGAGGCAACCTTAACCATTTTCCGGTTCCGGAGATCTTTTTTAACACGGAACTTCTGGCTCAAGCCGTCAGTCGGGCATTTCGCCCCCTTGTCGGCAATCATGAGATAAGAGTGGATTTCATGATCCGGCATAGCCCGCTTCAATACATGTGCCTGAAAGGCAATATCATAGAGATAAGGTTTCCACGACGATGACAACGCCCCTCTTGCCGTCAAAAACGGAAGCTCCTCATCATCCGAATTAAACGATTTTGATTTCACCTCAATGAGCTCCAGTCGATTACCCTGCTTTTTCAGAATATCGATGCGGATGAACAGTGATTCAAACCTGATTGCCGCTTCATAGATGACAACATTCTCCTGCTGCAGCAGTTCCAAAGTCTCCCGCTCAGCCTCAGCATGAATGGTTGACGTTATCTCATTACCGCCAGGGATATAGTGCTTTGCAAGCTCACCAACCTGAAAACCTCCATCAGCCAATGCAAGAAGAAACGGATCATCAATCGATTTATCCGGGTATAGCGGATTACCGATATAAAAGAGCTTCGTCGGGCACTCCATTCCCAGCTTGAAACGCGATTTTGTCAGGTATCGATATTTCATAATAACATTGAAAATGAGATATTTATTAACAAATTCTCAATTTCAACTAAAAATCATATTCATATTTTTATCAATATCAGTTTTAAATAATGGACTGAGCAGTTACACGATCTTCGCACCAAGAACTTGAATAAGGAGGCTCTTGAGTTCAACAATTTCCATGCTTGAAATTGTTGCTGATGTTGGCTGGAGAATATAACTTGTATAGGTTTTTTGTTTATAATTAGAATCAAATGTTTCAAACACATCATCAGCATTCTTTACAAGTTTCGCCTTAAACTCTTCTATATCCTCAATTTGATCATTTTCTGTTACACCAAGTTCATAGCATATAAATTTGAAAATATGCCTAAATGGGTGATTTATGGATTTTTGCAACCGGTAAATGTCAACAAAAATGTCGCAGTTTTTAAAAAAAATTGCTATTAATAATCGGGGTTTAAGATGACCGTTTGAGGAGCCTCCCATACCTTGACTTTGCGAGTGCCCCAACGCTCAGGAAACGCCTCTTTTGCCTTCATGATTGTCGCATTTCTTTGCTTGAAAATAGACTCTGCATCATGGTACCGCACTTGCGCCGGTGTAACGTAATCCAAACCGGAATGCAGGTGTGTGTGGTTATACCAGTCCACAAATACCGCCATCCACTCCCTGGCATCTTCGATTGTTTCAAAAGAACGGGGATAACTCCCTTTGTATTTCATCGTCTTAAACCATGACTCAATATACGGGTTGTCATTGCTGGTACGAGGACGGTTATGAGAAACGTTTATGCTCAGTTGTTGAAACAATGCCATCAGGGTTAACCCTCTCATAGGATGGCCATTATCAGCATGAATTGCAGTTCCTACAGCTTGATGCTTGAGCAGTGTTGCCGCAAAAAGTGCTTTACTGTAGTCGACGCTTTCTGTCTCGTGAATTGCCCATCCAACAATGGATCGGTCATAAATATCAAGAATAACATAAGCATAATAAAATAAGCCTTTTACTACTCGTGGCATCCAAGTAATATCCCAGCACCAGACTTCATTTGAGTTAT
>CAIMHT010000057.1 GCA_903840935.1 uncultured Chlorobiaceae bacterium | reverse complement strand
GGTGATAGGGCTTTGTTGTGTATGTTCCTCTTCGGGATAATTTCGAGGCTCTCAAGGGAGAGCTGCATATAGCTATGAAAAATTCATCGAAGCAGCAAATATGAAAAGCGATGAGTTGGCCGGAAGGCGTTTTTTTGTGGCGGGGGAGTGGAGAGAGTGTAAAATTTTATTTTGAGGATGGTCTGTTATGTCGCTGGTTTCCATAGGTGATGTGCTTGTTGACAAGGAGGTTCTGAACGCTTTTTTTTCTTGCGATCTTCATGAGTGCAGGGGAAAGTGCTGCATCGAAGGGGAGCTTGGAGCGCCATTATCTGACGCGGAGGCACTTCAACTTCGGGAGTTGCCGGAGGAACTGCTGAGGATGCTTCCCGAAAAAGGTTTGCGATATCTCCGGCGTCACGGCCCTGTTGAGATCTATCAGGGAGTTCAGTACACGAGAACGGTTGAGAAGGAGGAGTGTGTTTTTACCTTGATTCGTGACGGAATAACCTTCTGTGCCATTGAGATTGCATATCGTGAGGGCATTATCAGTTTCGACAAGCCCCTCTCCTGCCGATTGTTTCCGATAAGGGTAAGAAAAAAGTTTGGTTTGCCTTATCTTGTCTATGAGCAGCACTCTATGTGTCGCTCTGCCCGAAAGGCAGGGTGGGAGTGCAAGGTACAACTTATTGATTATGTGCATCTTGCTCTTGAGTCGCTCTATGGTGGCGACTGGATAGTGAGCTTGAAGGCATTTGTCGATTCTTCCTCCCGGCGTCATGGTTGAAATCAAGCTTCAACAGCGGCAATCATTACAGCTTTCTGCACAGCAGATTTTAAGCAGTCAGCTTCTTCAGCTTCCAATGCTCAACCTTGAACAGCGGATTTATGAGGAGTTGCAGGAAAATCCGCTGCTCGAACTGGTGGATGAGCGTAAAGATAGCGCCGGTGATGTAGTGGTGGAGAACGAGCGGGCGGATGGTGACGATATGTTTGATGCGGTTGAGCGGTTCAGTAAAAGTTCTCTTAAAGAGCGCTCTGACACGCCGCTTTCCGGAGAGTATTCTGAAGGGAAGCTGAACTTTTCCACTGAAAGCGGCCCGAAGGAGAGATTTTTTCAGGCGGTTCAGCATGACAGTTTTCATGATACACTGCTGCGCCAGCTCACCCTGTATGAAGGTGTCGGGGAGCGGGAGGTTATGATTGCCATAGAGATTCTTGGTAATCTTGATGGCGACGGTTACTTTACAGAACATACTGACGTGATTGTTGACAGCCTGCTTCTTGGGGGGATTGAGGTCATCGAAGAAGAGGTGGCGGGAGTTCTGCGCAAGATTCAATTTCTTGATCCTCCGGGTGTTGCCGTCAGGGATCTGCGTGAACGTTTTCTTGTGCAACTGCAGGTTGTTGCCGGGCGCTCGGAATCGAAAATTTATGAGGTCGCACGCAGGATTCTTCGTGACCATTTCGATGACTTTCTGCACCGCCGATTTGAACTTTTGATTAAAAAGCTTGCAGAGTCCAAAGAGATTGTTGAGGAGGCGGTTTCGGTCATTATCCGTCTTGATCCCCATCCCGGAATTTTTCAGGATGAGGGTGGATACTATATCACGCCTGACTTTGTGGTAAGCTACGAAAACGGAGAGCTGACAGCGGTGCTGAACGATAGAAGCGCGCTTTCCGTCAAGGTTTCAGACCGCTATCAGGAGCGTTTGAAAAACAGGAAAGGGCCAAAAGAGGAAAAAAAATTTATACGGCAGAATATTCAGAGGGCAAATGAGTTTATGAGTGCCATTGAGACCCGGCGTCAGACACTGCTTAAGGTGATTGAAGCGCTGATGAAACGCCAGTATGGCTTTTTTGTTTCTGGCCCGGAGCGATTGGTGCCGCTCGGTATGAAGAGTATTGCGGCTGATACCGGCCTCAATATTTCGACCATCAGTCGGGCAGTCAATGGGAAATATGTACAAACCAGTTTCGGCGTTTTTGAGCTGAAATATTTTTTCAGCACAAGCCTCTCTACAGGCGAGGGTGACGATCTGTCGAGCAAGGTTATCCGTCAGGAGATTGCCGATCGGATCCACCAGGAGGATCCTGTTTCTCCCCTGAGTGATGATATGTTGGCAGAGATGCTGATGAAAAAAGGGGTGCATATTGCCCGAAGAACCGTTGCAAAATATCGTGAACAAATGCAGATTCCAGTTGCAAGATTAAGAAAAAAAATATTTTGATTGATGAAGAATAACCAGAGACCAGTGATTCGTTCAACGACGGTTATCGGTGTTATACGGGATGGCAAGGCAGCGCTTGGAAGCGATGGACAGATGACCCTTGGGAATACGGTCATCAAGCATTCGACCCGAAAAATCAGGCGGCTGTATCATGGGAAGCTTGTTGCCGGCTTTGCGGGGGCAACGGCGGATGCCGTGACGCTGCTCGACCGTTTTGAGGAGAAGCTCGAGGCCTATAATGGAAAGCTTGACCGTGCCGCGGTTGAACTCGCCCGTGACTGGCGAACGGACAAGTATCTCCGTCGTCTTGAGGCGATGCTCGCTATTGTCAGTAACGACAAGGCGCTGATTATCTCCGGAACCGGCGATGTGATTGAACCGGAGGACGGCATTGTCGCCATCGGCAGCGGCAGTATGTATGCTCTCGCTGCTGCCCGTTCGCTCATGAAACATTCAGCTCTCCAGGCAAAGGACATTGTGCTTGAGAGTTTGAAGATAGCAGCCGATATCTGTATTTATACGAACGATCATATTGTTGTTGAAGAGGTCTGAATGACCGGGAAATGCAGTGCCGTCAGTGTTGACGAACGGAAGCTTATTTTTTGAAATCTACAATTCATTGCATGGAAACGACTATGAACAGTGAGGGAAATGCAGTTGCATTGCCCGAAGCAAGGAGCGGAAAAACAAGTTCCATTGCGACCAGCAATCTGACGCCAAACCAGATTGTTTCGCTCCTTGACAAGTATATTATTGGCCAGAAGGATGCAAAAAAATCGGTTGCCATTGCCTTGCGCAACAGGCTTCGCCGTCAGCATGTGAGTGATGATCTCCGCGACGAGATCATGCCCAACAATATCATCATGATCGGGCCGACAGGTGTGGGAAAAACTGAAATCGCCCGCAGGCTTGCCAAACTCGCCAGAGCACCCTTTGTCAAGGTTGAGGCATCGAAATTTACTGAAGTGGGATATGTTGGTCGCGATGTGGAGTCGATGATCCGTGATCTTGTCGATCAGTCCGTCGCTATGGTAAGAAGCGAAAAGTCGGAAGAGGTTCGTGAAAAAGCTGTTCTGCTTGTCGAAGAACGTCTTCTCGACATTCTTCTTCCTCCTGTCGCATCTTCACGCAATTCGGAGGATGATGACGAGGCCTCTGGTGAAGAGGGTGCGCCGGAGTCGCGATCTGCCGATGAGCACGATAAGTCACTTGAGGTCAACCGGCGAAGCCGCAAGAAAATGCTGGAACGTCTTCGCAACGGGAAACTTGAGGATCGCCAGATTGAAATGGATCTCTCCAGCGATACTCCCGGCGGGATGATGCAGGTTTTCGGTCCTCTTGGACAGATGGAGGAAATCGGCGGGATTATGCAGGATCTCATGAGCGGACTCCCCCGTAAACGTAAAAAAAGAAGGGTATCGATTGCTGAGGCCCGCAAGTTTCTTGAGCAGGAAGAGGTGCAGAAGCTCATTGATATGGATAGTGTTATCAAGGAGGCTATCAACAAGGTCGAGCAGTCTGGCATAGTCTTCATTGATGAAATTGATAAAATTGCCTCACCATCTTCAGGCTCGGGCGGCAAGGGTCCGGATGTAAGCCGGGAGGGTGTGCAGCGCGATCTGCTGCCGATTGTCGAGGGCTCCAACGTTGCGACCAAACATGGCATGGTGAAGACCGACCACGTCCTTTTTATCGCTTCCGGCGCCTTTCATGTTGCCAAGCCATCAGATCTGATTCCTGAACTGCAGGGCCGATTCCCGATTCGAGTAGAGCTGAAAAGCCTGACAGAAGAGGACTTTTACCTCATTCTCACGCAGCCGGATAACGCCCTCATCAAGCAGTATTCAGCACTTCTTGCTACGGAGGGAGTTGATTTGACCTTCAGTGACGGGGCCATTCGAGAGATTGCGAGAATTGCGGCAAGGGTCAATGAGAGTGTCGAAAATATCGGGGCAAGACGACTGCATACGATCATGACCAACCTTCTTGAGGAGTTGATGTTCAATATCCCTGAAAATTTCTCTGACGAGCATGTAGAGATTGATGAGGTGATGGTAAAGGAGAAGCTGAACCATGTGGTTGCAGATCGCGATCTCAGCCAGTACATACTGTAGCACTTTTTTTGTTAATTTTTGACTGAGCCAGTTCTTTTGCAGGGCTGGCTTCAACAATTATGATCTGTGCGATGACGATACTTGTTCTCAACGGGCCAAACCTCTCCCGGCTTGGAAAACGCGAGCCGGAGGTCTACGGTCGTCAGACCCTTGACGATATCAACCGCGAACTGGCGAAAAGTTTTCCAGATATCTCTTTTGAGTTTTTCCAGACAGAATATGAGGGCAAGTTGCTTGAAAGACTTTTCCAGAGTGAAGATCAGGGCGGTTACAAGGGTGTTGTACTGAATGCGGGGGCGCTGACTCATTACTCCATAGCCTTGCGTGATGCCATCAGTGCGGTGACCATTCCTGTTGTGGAGGTACATCTTTCCAACATCTATGCCCGCGAAGAGTTTCGTCACCGTTCTCTGATTTCCGGGGTATGTGTTGGCGTTATCAGCGGCTTTGGAGCCAACAGCTACCATCTTGGAGTCATGGCTCTTCTTGGTCTTGCGCACAACGGTCAGTGATAACCATAGAGCGATTTAATATTTTTGTTACAAGGGTTTTATACTGTTGGCCATTTTGTTTTGTCTGGTTGTTCTATCTGCCAGTAGCCTTGTTGGCGAATCTGGTTTACCTTAAGAAGATCGACAACCCTGCTGAGAGGGGTGCGGACGACTGTATTATTGCCAGCCGTTATTCCGGACTCCGGAAAATGGTTTCCCAGCCATAAACCAAGGGTAATACCCACCTCGTCAAACCCAAGCAGAATGCGGCCAGATGTTGCCCCCGTAAACCGGCCATTATACTCATAAATGGAAAGATTTCCCTCCTGATCGCGTTGACATTGAATATTTAACGCACCTTTCCACCCCGCAGCAGCAATTTTTGTAATCCATTGCAAGCCCTGCTGCTCGATCGAATCATCTTCACACAATTCAACCCGTTCACTTTTTCCCTCTCGCATGACATGTCGGGTAACAAGCACTCCTCCAATCTCACCGTTTGGCCCTATGCAACCCTGAACAGAGATTTTTGTTTCTTCGAGCGAATGAAAAAGGGGCATCCCTTCTTTTTCTACTTCACACAAATACTCTCGAACTTTGCTTGGGTCACCGAGATATTTTTGAAGAATATAGTCAGGCCGACCAATGAGGGCATCCAATTGACTTTCCTTGAACAGCAGTTTTACTCCTTTCGAAGCAAAGCCAGTTCGCGGTTTGGCAATCATCGGCAGCCCGTATCTTTTCATAAAGTCGTGTATCAAGTTGCTATCCGTGTTTGTAGAAATGCAAGGTGCGAAAGGCAGATCATGGGTTTTCGAAAATTCCCAACTCAACCACTTGTCAAGCATGGAAACGGCAATGTCCAATGAACCACACAACAGGCGAGCACATAAATCAGGACGTTTTTCTGCTAATCCAGAAATAAAAACCACATCTTCATCGCGACAGGGAATGACCAGATCAGGATTGACAATCGAAAGTACCTCCTCAAAACGTTGTTCAAACTCTTTTCTTGCGTCTACTAATGATGGAGCAAAAAAGACGGTGTCATAATCAAATATTGCCGGTTCATCATCTATGCTATTCATGGCGTACAATTGACAAAATTCTCGTCTCATGTTTAATGCTGACAAGATATTTTGACCAACAAGACTACCTCCTGATACGATCAATAATTTAAAAGGAGGCCGTTTTAAAGAGGCGATAGAAGACTCTGCCGAAACCTTGTTGTCTGCATTGAAAATTTGATCTGTATTTTTCACTGATACCTGATAAAACGTTTTGAAAAAATAACGTTACTTCATGGTGCAAGTAAACGGTATTGATGCGGAAATAAACTGAATTCGTTCCGGAATATTTCCTTGAGGATTTCTGTAAGTTGCAAACCATTTTAAACCATTCTTATCGGTAAAATTCAATAAAATCTTTATTGTCATGCAGGTTGAGGGCGTCTAAAGCATTCCTGTAAAGTAATTTAGGCAATACATCATCCTCCCATGGCAGTTTTATGAAATTTTCAACAAAAGTCTTTATTGGTGTTAACGGAAATGCAGAACCAAAGAGAAACTTTTTTGAGAATCCTTCGAAGTTTTTATTAATGGCCCGAAGCCAATCTTCATGGCCGAGATGCCACAGATATCCTTCAGGGCTTAACCAGATATTGTTTCTACGCATGGCAATAGCAATAGCTTCTCGGACATAGGGATAACAGCCGTGTGCACAAATGATTCGTAAATCGGGAAACTTCTCAGAGACAATTTCGATATGATCAGGGTGGGCATAATTCAAATAGGTGCCACCCTTCAAACCAGATGTCTGTATAATAACAGTGCAATTGAGTTCCTGCAGGATATTGTAAACAGCAAAAAGCCTTGCATCAGATGGATTGCAACCAGGAGCCCGACCGGGCTCAATACCAAAAACTTTAATATTCAGATTGTGAACACAACGCTGAATTTCATCAATACTGTTGTGAAAGGTATTACTTACATCAATTCCGCCACAGGCAATAAATCGTCCAGGATTACGTTTCTGTATTTCAGCCAATTCATCATTGAGAGTGGTACGGTCAGGTAAGATATATTTTCCAAGCCGGGCACCCGGATTTAATCCAGAGGCTGATACTGCGGTTGTAACTCCAGCCTTTTCAATTTCATTAAAAAAAGACTCCTCAGTCCCTTCTTTTAATGATTCAATTAATGCTAATCGACCACTTTTTTTTAATTGTGTTCTGTAGTAATCAGCAGACTTTCCGCCTGTGAAACGGCAACGTACATCAATAATCATTTTCTGTCTCCTTAAGTTTGATCTGCACGAATGAATTACGCGCTATAAATTGCAGTACCAGACGGATTGCCTCGTCAAAGCAATGTTGTGATCTTCATCTTTTGCTCTGGTTGGTCTGCGTTGCTGTACTTTTCAGCAAGTCAATCATATCCTGCAAAGTATGTTCAAGTGTATGTGCAGGACGCCAGCCAAAAATAGTGCTTGCCTTGCTGATATCCATTCCAAAACTTGGCGCTTTATAGTTTGGATACGTTTTGATGGTCGGTTTTATGGCCCCATTTTTTTTTGCCATGCGGATGACAATTCTGGCAAGGGAGGCAACGGTAATCGGACTGCCGTTACCAACATTCATAGTAACAGGCCATTTTTCATAAGGTGATGTTGCAAGGACGGCAATGAGTTCTGCGGCATCCCTTACGTCAATGAGATCAAGTTGCTGCAATCCCCCAAAAACTTCGATATAGTCACCGCGCATGGCAGAGTCAATATATTTTTGCAACAGCTCATCTCTCTTCAGTATGGTATTTGGACCGATAAGACGTGCTATGCGTAATGATGTCACTTTTGAACAGTTGTATGCTTGCGAAATATTTGCTGCCATCAGTTCAGAACACCATTTTGCTATTGCATAGGGCGTTTCCGGAGCTGGCGGGCTCTCTTCAGTCCATAGCGGTGCGCACGTTGTTCCATAAACTGACTGGCTGGAAGCATTGATGAATCCGGGTATCTGATACTTCATAGAGCAAGCGGTAAGAAACTGGGTATACTTTAAGGAATCTGCAAGATCGGCATTGGAGTGTTGCGGTCGGGCAGATGCAAGATGACAGATGACGTCAACATTGCCCATCGAAAAACAGCCGTTCAAGAGCTCTTTTTTATCAATAAGCTCAACACCTGAAGGTAGACACGCGTCTGCAGAGCGATCAAAACGTGAAGGATTACGAACAACAGCAATCACCCTGTCTACTCCATGCTTACTAATCAGGGCAGAGAGTACAGCGCGCCCGAGGAAACTGTTGGCTCCGGTGACAAGAATCGTGCGACCTGATTTCCGCCAAGGGTAGACACCAGTACACTCCGTCGCAGATGCGAGGTCAAGGGTGGTTTCAACATCAACGACCCTGTTGCAAACTTGCCTTATGCCGATTTTACGTTTGTGTTGACTCAGTCTGAAACCATTGCCCAAAAGATTGACGCTATCAGCTATGATGGTTTCGACTTCATTGAACCCCATTAATGCACGAAGGCCGGTGATTCCTGTGAACCGTGCATTCATTTCAAAAAAACGGACTCCCTGGCTGGTCATCCGGCCCTGGATATTGATTGGACCTCTGAGTCCATGTCTCTGTAAATAGGGCAGAAACGAATCAACTGCGTTCCATGCTTCAGGGACATTTGCAGGAACAATCTCAATTGGTATACCATTTTTCAATTTGTTGAAGCTGGCAAACCGCCCGATTTCTTGACCGGTTTTTCCCAGCACCACCTGCAGAGAGAGTTCGCTAACCTGTTCAATTTGGCCTTTTTCCAGTGCAGCCACAAAAATCGAATGATTATTATCTGCTACACCAGGCATGGCCAACTCCTGTATGACGTGATCGTCGGTTACCAATGCCAGTTCATCAACACCTGTTATGATCAATAAACCTTTGGATGCGAATCCGGAAATCGGTTTGGCGATCAACGGATATGCAACTTCGCCTCGTTTGGCAGCATCCATAAGGGCTTTTTTGCTGTAACTTTTGACAAATACAGGTGCGATTTTTGAAAGAATGCGCGACATCAAAACCTTGTCTCGGCAGAGTTCAATGACCGCCCTGTCTGGAACGGGAATGTAAATTCCGATGGTATTGAATTTGTGAATGTTGTCGGCAAGGAGAAGCAACTCGTCATCATGCCCCGGAATCAGTATGTCGAGATTATCTTCAGTGCAGCAATCCAGAAGCTTTTCAATGTAGTCCTCACTATAAATTGAGGGAAGAGATCTTTGCACGTCACAATCACAGGCGCCGAAGGCAAACGGATTCATTCCATAACCGAAAGTTTTGATTGGGAGACTTGAGAGCCGGCATGAATCGATTACTGATTGGCCAATACCACTCCCAATACTGGTAATGCCAACTCGAATTTCAGATAACAGACTCATAAATCGTCACGATGATACAGATGTTGCTTACTGGAAAGTTCATGCAATACTTTTTATTGTCGAAATGATATAATCCTGATCTTCATTGGAGAGGGCCGGGTAGATCGGAAGACACAATATTTTTTTTGCAATATCATGAGCTACCGGCAAATTGGTGGATTGCGCTGAAGGCAAACCCTGATACATTGGAAATTCGCTGATCAGAGGATAGAAATAGCGTCGTGCAAAAATGTTTTTCCTCTTCAGTTCCAGATAAAGATTATCCCTGCTCAAAGGAAAACCGGTTTCCACAAGTATCGGAAAGTAGCCGTTATTGCCTTTTGAAGCACTATTGGGAGGAAGAAGAGTGATACCAGCTAGCCCTGACAAAGCTTTCCGGTAAGCGGAGTCAATTTGTTTGCGCAGAGCTAAGGCATTATCAATGTGTTTCAGTTGCAGCAGACCGAATGCGGATTGTATTTCGTTCATTTTTCCATTTATGCCGAGCGCCACAACGGTTGTCTCATCTGCAAATCCGAAGTTTTTCAGGTAGTCTATACGCTTTTTTGTTTCGGCGTCCGGGCTGACGATAGCTCCACCTTCAAAGGTATTGAATACTTTTGTCGCGTGAAAACTCAATATACTCAAGTCGCCATGACGCAAGATGCTTCCGCCAGCATCCTCAACACCAAAGGCATGAGCAGCGTCGTATAGTACCTTCAATCCGTAAGTGTCGGCAATACGCTGAATTTCACTTACATCACACGGATTACCATAGCAGTGCACCGGCATTATGGCGGTCGTTTCAGGAGTGATGGCGGCTTCGATTCTGGCGGGATCAAGATTAAGCGTATCGCGATCAATATCAATAAATACCGGGTTGATAGCGTTCCAGAGCAGAGAATGTGCTGTGGCGACGAATGAATAGGGAGTCGTTATCACTTCACCTGAAATATGCAGGGCCTGCAATGCCGTAAGCAATGCTAACGTACCATTCACAAAGACCGATATATGCTCAACTCCAAGATAGTTGCAAAGGGCGGTTTCAAATTCCTTGTGGAATGTACCGGAGTTGGTTAGTCTCTTGCTCTCCCAGATTTTTTCCAGAAAAGGAAGAAACTCTTCCAATGGAGGGAGATCTGGCTGGGTCACGTATAGGGATTTCATGTTCATGGATGCACCTCAAAGCTCTCAGGCGGCAAACCTGCGCACCAGCGTTGCCACATTTGCCGAAGTGCTGATTCCAGAACCATGATGACAAAATCGGGTGACCGCATGCTGGAATTATTGATCCGGTCCCGTATGCCGGAACGGATCTTGTTAAGCTCTTCTAAATGCGCCCTCCAATAAACGGCTTTTTCTATATATTCTTCGTGACTTTCTGCCACAAAGCACTCCAAACCAACCCGACCAAGAATGGTGACACCATGGCGACTTGGCAGTGTCTGTCCTGCTAATGTGATGGTAGGAACACCCATTGACAGGCCATGATTTGTTGTTGTGCCACCGGAATAAGGAAAGCTGTCAAGGAGAAGATCAATCTCATGGTGCAATTTCAAATAGTCCTCCATTGACACCCTTGGATAAAAAAGCAAACGGTCACCGGTAATGCCCTGTTGCTCAAAGAATGCGGCAAAGCGCTCTTGCTGCATTTTTTCCGGTACATCGCCAAGAAGCAGGCGAGAACCCGGAATGGCTTTCAACACCCGACACCACAGTTCGAGGACGCAATCACCAATTTTGCTTAAACGGTTAAAACTTCCAAACGTGAATACTTTCGAGGTGAGGGCAGGTAATGTGTTAAGTTCAGGATATTCTTTGTCGGTATGAAAAACGTTTGAAGAGGGAAGGTATACAAGTTTTTCTGAAAATTGCCAATCCAGCAGGCCAATCGGTGCAGTGTGTTTATCCATGAGGCGATAGTCAATTGTCTTTAATCCCGTGGTTGCAGGATAGCCAATACAACTGACTTGCACTGGTGCTGGTTTCAGGGCAAACACAGGCAATCGGTTATAACCTGTATGACCAGACAGGTCAACAAGAATATCAATCCCGTCTGCACGAATCTGTTTGGCAACTGAAAGATCACTCATTGCGAATACCTGTCGCCATAGATGAACCTTGCCTCGCAGGCGTTCGGTGACATGGTCTTCAATGTCATAGTTGTAATAAGCGACTAACTTAAACTTTTCGCAGTCAAACTTTTGCCAAAGAGGTTCAATGAGGAATGCAACGGGATGATTACGGAAATCACCAGAAACAAAGCCGATATTCAAGCGGCGATCAGAAATTTTCGAATTATCATGGGCCGCAGAGTTCTCCTTGATTTGTGCATCAAATCTGGCACCGAACGCAAGATGTTCCTGAAAGAGTTTCTCCGGCGTCATTTTTGCGTCGTGGGTCAGAAAAAAAAGCAGATTACTGTGTGCTGTGCTGTAATCCGGGTTCAGCACCAATGCTTTACGGAAGCAGGCTTCAGTCTCCGCTAAGCGTAGACCGTTTTTTTGCAAGGTAACACCGAGATTAGACAAGAATATTTCATCCGGTCTGAGAGTTACAGCCTTGTTGTAGCTTGCAATAGCCTCTTCGAAACGTTTCAACTCATATAACGCATTTCCACGGTTTGAGTAGGCCTCTGCATAATCCGGCTTGATTATTAAAGCCTCATCATAACTCAAAATGGCCTCTTCGTAGCGCTTTAACTCCAGTAATGTATTGCCGCGATTATAGTGGGTTTCTGGATGGTTCGCGTCAAGTTCTATCATCCTGTCATAACTCGACAACGCCTCGTCGTAACGCTTCAGTGCTACCAAAATAAAAGCACGATTTCGGTGGGCATCAGCATTGTCAGGCAGGATGGCAAGAGCCCTGTTATAACTTAACAACGCCTCCTCGTAACGCTTCAGCATCAGTAAGGTTTTTCCGCAATTGTTGAGTGAGGCAAAGTGAGCGGGCTTGATTTGGATAGCATGCTCAAATAATATAACAGCGTCACTCAACCTGTTTTGCTGGCCAGTAATGATTGCCAGAAGTTGCAGCGCATCGAAGTGGCCAGGTTGGGAGAGTAATATTTTATTGCAGAGCTCTTCGGCTTCTGCGAGATGCCCCTGTTGTTGCATTGCAAATGCTTTTTGGAAAAGGGCAACATGATCATGCTCTGATGGTATCGGGATTTTGGACGTTCCGGAAACTTGATGTTTTTGTTTCAGTATTACGGGCCTACGTTGCTTCATGGTGAAAGAGTATTTTGTTGAGCTGGAGAGTATTTTCCCATGAGGACACGCATCCTCTCAATCAAAAAGGTCAAATGTGGTTCAGGCTCGCTCTTTCTCCTGGGTTTCTTGATGTGCGGAAGTAGCCATTTTATTATCTGAACCAGATTGAATCCGGGTATTTCCTATTGAGTTGTTTGTCGAGCCCGAGCCAGTGGCCTGATGGAAAGTGCATCATCATGATGGCAAAGAGCATAAAGGGAGGTAGCGAAAGGTTGTAGTAGCCGCCGGCAGCAAAATTCAGCACCATGAAGAGAGCAAAAGCGGCATTGGCCCTGACCGCAAAGCCGAAAACAAGTCCGAGGCCAATGATGAGCTCTCCGATGGTTACTATCCAGGCGATCGGGTATGCAAGGGGTATGGCAAACTGTTCAAGGTAGATAGCCTGGAATGACCCAGTGGGAAGTTCACCAAGTCGTTTGATGAAAAATCCCTGCATGAGGTCGCTCCATAGCCATCCCTTTACCAGTTTGTGCCAGAACCCATAAAGAAAAAATATGGCAAAGATATAGCGTCCAGCGAGAAAAAGAGTAATCCCGATCATTCTGAAAGGAAGCTTTTTCATCTTTTGTATGTTTATAGTCCGTTGCGCTCAAAGATGATATCGACACTGCTCTTCAGTTTTTTCAGGATATTTTCGGAGCTGAACAGTTCGGCGATCTCTTCGGGGTTGATGTGTTTCAGCAACTCTTCATCTTTCAGTACCAGGTCACGCAGGTGCACTTTGGTTGACCAGCTCTCCATGGCGTTGCGCTGTACAAGACGGTAGGCCTCTTCACGGGTCAATCCTCTGGCAGTAAGGGCAAGAAGAATGGTCTGTGAGGTGGTCAGGCCGTAAGATGAATTGAAGTTTTCCTCCATTCTCTCGGGATAGACGAGCAGCGTATCGACTGCTTCGCTGAAGGTGCGCAGCATGTAGCAGAGTGCGGTGGTCGAGTCGGGCATGATGATGCGCTCAACCGATGAGTGGGAAATGTCCCGTTCATGCCATAGTGCGACGTTTTCCATGGCCGCCAGGGAGTTCGAGCGAACCACGCGGGCAAGGCCTGTAAGGCGCTCGAAGGTGATCGGGTTGCGCTTGTGGGGCATGGCGGAGCTGCCTTTCTGTCCCTTGCTGAAAAACTCTTCAGCTTCACGCACCTCCGTACGCTGCAGGTGGCGAAGCTCAACGGAGAATTTTTCGATAGAGGAGGCGATGATGGCCAGTGTTGTGGCAAATTCAGCGTGGCGGTCGCGCTGGAGAATCTGTGTCGAAATGGAAGAGGGCTCAAGACCGAGTTTGCGGCATACCGCAGCTTCGATATCGGGCGAAAGGTGCTGATAGGTACCAACCGCTCCGGAAATTTTCCCGACAGAGATAATCGCAACGGCCTTTTTCATACGGTCGAGGTTCCTGAGCATCTCCTGGTGCCACAAGAGCAGTTTAAGGCCGAAGGTAGTTGGTTCAGCATGAATGCCATGGGTTCGGCCCATCTCAAGAGTGTATTTAAACTCTATCGCCCTTTTTGCAAGAACCTCCACCAGTTGCTCAATATCGGCGACAAGGATTTTGCCGGCATCGCGCATCTGCATGGCAAGAGAGGTATCAACGACATCCGAAGAGGTGAGACCTTCGTGGATGTAGCGGGAATCGGGGCCGACATGGTTAGCAACGTTGGTCAAAAAGGCAATGACATCGTGTTTTGTCTCTTTCTCGATCTCAAGAATTTCCTCAACATTGAATGCGGCTTTCTGCCGGATGGTCACAAGTGCTTCTTCGGGGACAAGTCCAGCCTCCATGCGCGCCTCGACAGCGGCAATTTCAAGCTGCAACCAGCGTTCAAATTTTGCATCATCTGTCCAGATGGCTGAAATATCTTTGGGTGAATAACGTGGGATCACTTGTAGTATTCGGTTTAGTGTGTTGTCGTAAAGTAATTTCAATATAGTGACCGGAACCATGAAAAACCATACTTCCGGAAAAGAGTCCCGGCTATTGTTCGCCGCTCCCTTTTGTTTTGTCACTCATTTCCTTGTATATCTGGCGGATATAGTCGAGAGCAGCATTGCGGTCGTAGGGGACAAGGCCGTCTATGACCGCATTTTCCATTCTTTTTTTGATCAGTCCTACCATTTTTCCTTCTTTCAGGCCGAGCGTTGTCATGATATCCTCGCCACTCAGAGGGGGGCGCCATTTGGCGAGCTGGTCTTTTTCACCAACCTCAGCGATTTTTTCTTCAACATGGTTGAAGTTGCTCATGATCCGCAAAACCTTTTTCGGATTTTTGCTGGTGACATCGGCCCGGCAGAGATTCATCAGATCCTGAAGATCCTCTCCGGCATCAAACATGAGTCGCCGGATGGCCGAATCGGAAATCTCCTCTTTTGAAAGGGGGATCGGGCGGTGATGGAGGCGCACTATTTTCTGGACATAGTCGAGCGGGTCGAGAGGCCAGCGCATTTGGCGAAATATTTTGGCGACGATTCTGACGCCAATGGCATCGTGACCATGAAATGTCCATCCAGTTGATTTGCTGAACCGCTTTGTAGCCGGTTTGGCAATATCGTGCAGCAGCGCAGCCATTCTGAGCCAGAGGTTTTCGGAGTGTAAGGCAAGATTGTCGATAACCTGGAAGGTATGGAAAAGGGTGTCTTTGTGTCCCAGTCCGTCAACCTGTTCAATGCCAGCCATGGCGGAAACTTCCGGCATGATCTCCTTCAGTACGCCTGTTTCATGGAGAATAATCAGTCCCTTCGATGGACGTGGGGAGAGCATGATTTTGAACAATTCCTGACTCACTCTTTCTATCGAAACAATCCCGATTCTTTCGTGCATGGCCTGCATTGCCTCAACAACTTCGGGGAGCAGGGTGAAGTCAAGCTGGGCAGCAAAGCGTGCGGCCCTCATCATGCGTAACGGGTCATCCGAGAATGTCTGCATGGCGTCAAGCGGTGTTCTCAGGATGCGTGCACGGATATCCTCCATCCCTTGAAAATGGTCGATGATCTGGTCTCGTCCTTCGCTGTTGAGCACAAGGGCAAGCGAATTAATGGTGAAATCCCTTCGTGAAAGATCGTCGTCGAGTGTCCCGATGAGTGTAACCGGTTTTCTTGAATCGTTGTTGTACGACTCTTTGCGGGCGCCGACAAGTTCAACCTTGAAGGTACCTATCGTGTCTGAAAGCTCCAGTTGTGCGGTACGGAAGCGCTCAAAAAGGACAAAATTCCGGCCGTGGAGTTCGTCGAATACCGCTTTTGCAAAAGGGACGGGATCGCCGATGACCATGATATCGATATCTGTACAGGGCCTTTGCATGATCATGTCGCGGACATAGCCGCCGACAAGAAAGCAACTGATGCCGTTTTTATCAGCCAGTTCGCCGATACGGTAGAGGATCTCCGGGATGGATGGTTTTGGGAGTGTTGTCATTACCTGTTTGGCGGTGCATTGGCCAGTCATTCAAGTAAGGCTGCATTGGCGGCAATTTCCTCCGCAATTTTGCCTGCAACCATAATTGCCCTGCGTCCATCGGAAGAGCTGACAGTTGCCGGAGTGTTGTTTCTGACGGTATTGATAAAATGTTCAAGTTCGTCGCGCAGTGCATTTGTTTTTGGAACTTCCGGGTTGATATGGTCCAGAACCATTCCCTGCATGGTTTCATGGATTTCTCCGAACTGTTCAAGTATTTTGCGTGCGGCAAAGGATTTGAGCGGATTTTTTGAAGACGCTTCGCCCTGTTTGACGAGTTTGAAAACTTCTGATTTGCCCGTTGCAAAGTCGAGCGAAGCATAGCTTTTCGGGTTATCGCAAAAAAAACGGAGCTTGCGCATTTTGCTGCGGCTCAGCCTGCTTGCTGTGACATTTGCGGTTGCACCGTTTACAAAATCGATTCTGGCGGTTGCCATGTCGAGTTCGTTGGAGAAGACCTTGACCCCTGAAGCGGCAATATGTTTGATTTCGGAGGGTATGAGAGAGAGAACCAGATCAATGTCGTGGATCATCAGGTCAAGCACTACGGAAACATCGGTAACCCTACGGGAAAAACCGCTCAGCCGTTCGGCCTGGATATATAACGGACGTCCGATATGGGCCTCAACCGCTCGCAGTGCCGGATTGAAGCGCTCAATATGGCCGACCTGGATATGTACCCCATTTTCTGCTTCAAGCCGGATCAGTTCATCGGCCTCTTCAACCGTTGTGGTTATCGGTTTTTCAATAAAGAGGTGCAGCCCCTCGCCGATCAGGCTGCGCGCTATTTCGTAGTGGGAGCTTGTCGTGGTGGCAATGATGGCCGCATCGCACGACTTTGCAAGAACTTCAAGCGAGCTGAAGCTGGCGACACTGTATTTTTTTGCCATTTCTTCTGCCCGGTGGCTGTCGAGATCATAAATACCGGCGCAATGCAGATCACGACAATCCTGCGCGATTTCCGTGAGGAGCTTTGTATGAAACTCTCCAAGTTTGCCGACTCCGATAACACCAATATTCATAGAGTTTCTTGTCTGTAGTGATAACAAGTCTCGATCACTCATTACCTGTTTCCATCGAAGGGTCAAGTGCCTCAATTTTGTACTTGAACAGGCTGAGAGCAATGACCGCCCCGGCAATGGTCAGAATTCCGGCGACAATATAGGGCGCGTGAAAGTTCATGCCGTAGAGAATACTTCCGCTGAAGGGTCCCATGATACGGGCAAAGGAGTTTACTGACTGTGAAAGACCGAGAATCTGCCCCTGCTGCTGTTTATAGCTGTAGAGTGAAATCATGGAGAGGTTGATGGGCGCAACCAGACTGGTGCCGATGGCAAAAAAGAAGAGGATAAAGAGCCCGAGAGAAAAGAGCGAACTTTGTGGCGCGAAAGGAACAAAAAAAACGCCGATAAAGGTAAAGAGGTGGCCCCATAAAAAAAGCTGGTGCTCGCCCATCTTTTTAATGAGCTTCCGGATAAGGCCGCCCTGCACAATGACCGACCACACACCGACATAGGCAAAGATATAGCCGATCTGCTCGTCGGTAGCCTTGAAGTACTCTTTCCAGAGCAGGATTGAAGCAACCTGCATGTTCACGATGGCAAAGGTATAGATATAGTTGGCAATCATAAGCAGTGCAAGCGGACGTGAGCTGAAGGTCAGTTTCAGCCCGTCAACATACTCGACTCTTTTTTCCGCCAGAAAATGGGAGAGCGATCGACGGGGTTCGCTGTTGCCCGTCCTTTTTTTCAGAAATCCGAACACCATCTTTTGCGCATTCCTGTTCGACTCGGGAAGCAGGAAGATGGCAAGGATAAAGTCGATAAAGATCAGTGAGGCGGCAACATACCCAACGACAGGAATACCATAATTGTGTTTCAAAAATCCGCCAAGGACCGGGCCGATAATGAAGCCTATTCCAAAAGCGGCCCCGATCATGCCCATTGCACCCGATCGGCTTTTGCTGTCAGTGACATCGGTGATATAGGCCTGTGCAGCGGCAATGTTGGCCGACCCGATACCTGAAAGTCCTCTGGCAAAAATAAGCAGCGGAATGGTGGATGCCTGCGAAAAAACCAGATAGGAGAGCGCCGTTATAAAAATACTGATCAGCATGACCGGTCGCCTGCCGATTTTGTCACTCAGCTTGCCCCAGAGAGGAGAAAAGATAAACTGCATGATCGAAAAAATCGAGGCAATCAGCCCGATCATGAAGGGAGTTGCGTGAAGAAACTTGGCATAAGTCGGCAGCAGTGGCAGCACAATTCCGAACCCGATAAGATCCAGTAAAACCGTCAGGAGTAAGATGAGCAGTGGAGAGCGCTTCATGCCGTGCATTTTGTTTTGTTCCGCTAAAGCCCCAAAGATAAAAAAATTAAAGCCGATTCTGACAGGGGAGCGCTGAAAAAATCAGGGAGCAGCTCTCTCAACAGGATAAATCATTCGGTGCAACTGCGCAATTCCTTCAAGCACTCTCGGACCGGGACGAAGAAAAAGGTTGTTGTCGAGCCGATCGTACACCTGGCGGTGTTTTACAGCCGCAATAGAGTGCCATCCTGGGCGGTTTATCACGTTATCGGCAGCAGAAGACTTTTTGTCCATGTACATGCAGGCAATCACCTCAGGACTTTTCTCAATCACCCACTCCTGTGAAATTTCGAAATACTCCTTCTCAACCGCGTCACCGATATTGCGGCCACCGGCGCAGGCAATAAGCGCCGAAGTATAACTTCCTTTTCCACCCGTCCAGAAAGGGTCGTTCCATATTTCAAGATAGACGCTTTTTTTGTTCTTTTGACGCTCGGCCTCTGTTTTGAACTGAGCAAGACCCTTGCTGATGGAGAGTGCCAGGCTGTCAGCCTCTCTGGTGTGGCCAGTCAATTTCCCCAGTTTTCGGAGGGCGGCAGGGATATCGTCCGGGCTCTTGCAGGCGATGCTCTCCTGGTGAATGCCCAATGCCGATATTTTTTTTCCCATCTCCTCATCGGCCAGATCGACATCAACCACCAGATCGGGATGGATGGCCGCAAGCACTTCAAGCGAAGGGCGTCCAAAGGAGCCCGCAACAGGCACTTTTGCCGCTGCGGCAGGCCAGTCGCAGGCGGTGGTTCTGCCAACGAGCTGATCGCCAGCGCCGATAGCAAAAATCATCTCTGTCATGCTTGGCGCAAGGCTGACAATAGAGGGCTTGTCGGTGGCGGCACGCGGCTTTATATCCTTTTTTTGCGTGCATCCTGCCGCCAGAAACAGGAGTATTGTGCAACAAATTGCCCGAAGGCGATTAGCCGGGAATCTGTTGCGCATAGTGCTTAACGATCTGCAGATTTTCATGGAAGCGTTTATCTTTTGCATTCCGTTAAATTTTTTTTCATGGTAAATATGGCCGGAGGTGACTGTCGCCTTTTACATTGACACCTATCATAAGGATTTTGGGTGGTTCTGCCAAAAAAGGCGTAAACCCAGTCCGTAGGGGCACGCCGCAGATTGCCCCTACGGACCAAAAGAGACCCTCTCATTGAAAAAAATAAACCCCTGCCGACCGAACCCATGGCCTCGACCTCGCCGACGACCTCCTCCTTGATGTACACAATCTGGTGTTTTGAGCACAAAAACCGGAAATTCTTTCGCTGCTCCTTTCTTATTGTCCTGTTTCAGCAATATCTTGAGTATGGATAAGAATTCAAAAGGGAGTAACTGGTTTGACTTCTCGAAGAATGAAAACAGAGTTCCAATCGTCAGGTATCTGCCTATGTACTTGTGGGAAAGATATTTTTAGGTCGCAAGTAAAAAGATAGTGCGAATCCACTAAAAAGAGTTTAAAATGCCCAACCAAGCCAAGGTTTATCAACGGGATTTGATCAAGGAAATTAATACAGTTCCTCAAGAGTATTTTCCGAATTTACTACAAATGATTCGGGTTTTTCGAGAAGCTGTTATGTTCAATTCACTATCTCAAGGAGAGTTGAGCAAGAAAGGGAATCAGTATCCATTGAGAGGTCTTCCATTTACTTACATTGATCCCACAGAACCCGTTGCAATTGATGATTGGGAGGCGCTTCAATGATTATCCTTGACACGCACATTTGGGTTAAGTGGGTTCTCGATGAAAGTCAACTCCCATCCGTGTTGTGTGATAAAATTCGTGAACATGAAACAGATGGTCTTGGTGTCAGTGTGATTTCTTGTTGGGAAGTGGCCAAATTAATTGAGGTCAAGAGGCTCTCGTTTGAAATTGATGTACATGATTGGATAAATCAGGCGTTGAGTTATCCTGGTATTCAACTGATTGATTTCTCGCCAACATCAAAATCAGCCGACGCAAAAAACGTGCGGCTGATTTTGATGTTAAACTTCACTGAAAATTATGCCCAAATTGTATATGTAATTCAATAGCCTAAAAACCCAAAACACCACAGCAACACCCTCTGCCCAATCACCACAACCTCATCCCCCTCCCGGTCATCCCCCTCCCGGTCATCCGCCGGAGGAGTCTCACGCATACCCCACCGCTCAGGATGCTTCCACTCCAATAACCACTCCAACGCAAACCAGCTCCTCACCGAAGCCGTCTCAATATTCTTCAGGTGAAACACCTCAACCTGCTCTACCGCCAGGTAAAGATCCCGATACACCCCCGACCGATCCCGCTCACCCCGCTTCAGCCAATTCAACAGCGTCTTCCGGTCAATCCCCCAAGCTTGCAAGCCACCTCCCGATAATGACCAGCACCAAGCGCCTCACTGATGCACCGGGTAATCTCCTCTGTAATCTTGGCAGCAGGAATCACATCCCCCTTTTTATACGGGGAAATGGGGGAAAGTGCCATACCGGCAAAAACCGTATCGGCAACATCCTTCGCGAAAAACACGAAGCCGTCGGCATCGACGTCAACTACAACCTCTACGGCTCCAAACCGCTGCCATCGACATGAATAAACAAAACTCCTCGACACCCTCAAAGAAAGAGTCCATACGCAACCATAAGAGCAAGTTAATTGTAAAGTATTGTGGAATAATAGGTGCGTACGATCTGCAGGTGATTGAAGGCAAGAGGAAGGGTGAGGGCTTCAGAAAGAGAAAACCAGCCGATCTCCTCCACTTCCCCTGGCATCAGCTCTGTTGATCCAATTCCGCAACCGTAAAAAGCAAGTGCCACAGCATGAAAGTTGAACTCTTCAAACAGTTCATCAAAGTAATGGAGAAAAACCGGCGAGGCAAAAAGAAGCCCGGTCTCTTCGCGTACTTCCCGCACAACAGCCTCTTCAGCCGTTTCATAATCATCAATATGCCCGCCCGGCAGGCACCACTGCCCCTGAAAGGGAGGAACACCTCTTTTCGTCAGCAGGATGATATCGCGATTGCCATCACCTGGCGTAATTATGGCTGCAACAGTAGTTTTTGTCATGAAGCGTTGTGAAAAATGTCTTGCAAAAAATTGGAGCGATTCTGCGTTAAGGAAAATGGCAAAAAAAGATGAGATACCTGCATGGTCGCGGATACGTTTTACCAGAAAAAATTGTTACAGCTTGAACTTGAAAGCATTAACGAAAAGGTTTAATCGTTCAGTATCATGGGATCACACTCCCTGACCTATAAACAATGTATTCCGGTCTCAATCGGGGAAGCTTGGGACTTTTTTTCTTCTCCTGCAAATCTTGCACGGATAACACCGCCGGAAATGATGTTCAGAATAACGATGGGTGAGGGCGAGCGGCCCATTTATGAAGGAATGCTCATTACCTATACGCTCTATCCCTTTATGATGCTGCCGATGCAGTGGGAGACTGAAATCATAAGGGTTGAGAAGCCATTTTTGTTCGAAGATTGCCAGAAATCGGGACCCTATGAGAGCTGGCAGCATCGCCATGAATTTCGAAAAATTCCGGGAGGAGTGGAAGTAACCGATCACATCAGCTATGTGATGCCGATGGAATTTTTTGGCGACATTGTCAATACCTTGATTGTCAGCAGGCGGCTTGAAGAGGTTTTTAGGTACAGAAAAATCAAAATAGAAGAGATGTTAGGCCGTATGTAAGCGTATTAACAGAGAAGAGGGAGTATTTGCAATGGATAAAACATTTTCGCCAGCCGCAATAGCTATTATGTTTGCCGGTGGGCTGGCGCTTTTTCTCTATGGCATCAGGCTGATGAGCAGCGGCCTGAAAAAGGCTTCGGGTGAACGGATGCGACGGCTGATATCGAAGGTAACCGGCAACAGTTTGTACGGGATGCTTGCCGGAGCCTTTGCCACCATGGTTGTTCAAAGCAGCAGCACCATTATCGCGACCCTTGTCGGGCTGGTGCAATCCCGGCTTATGACCAGCACGCAGTCGCTGGCCGTCATTCTTGGGGCTGAAATAGGGACAACGGCCATGGCCCAGCTTGTGGCCTTCCGGTTGCACGATTATGCCCTGATTATTTTTGCTGCTGGATTTGCCTTGAGTTCATTGGGAAAAACTGAACCCCTTCGTTTTACTGGCGAAGCCCTTTCAGGGTTCGGTCTTCTTTTTTTCGGGTTGAAGGTGATGTTGGAGGCGGTTGCACCCCTTGAAAGCTATGCTCCGTTTCTCTCTCTCTTGCGTTATCTCGACAATCCATTTCTTGGCGTTGCCGCAGGTATGGCCTTGACCGCCCTGATGCACAGCAGTGCGGCCTTTATCGGTATTATCATAACGCTTGCCCTGCAGGGCGCATTGACTCTTGAGGCCGGAATTGCGTTGCTGCTTGGCGCCAACATAGGCACCTGTATAACGGGGGTGCTGGCCAGTGCCGGTATGCAGCGTGCAGCAAAGAGGGTTGCGCTGGCGCAGGTGCTCTTCAATGTGACCGGTGTGCTCATTTTCTTCCCCTTCATTCCACAGTTTACCGAGTTCATCCGTATTATTTCGCCTTCAGCAGAGGGAACGGGTGCAGAGAGGTTTGCTCTTGAGGTGCCGCGGCAGATAGCCAATGCCCATTCACTGCTCAATATTTTCATGTCTTTTTTTATTCTTCCCTTTCTTGTCCCCTTCGACCGGCTGCTTTACCGGCTGCTTCCTGATGACCCGCAGGAGATAAGGCTCATTCCCGCAGTCTGGTATCTGAAGGAGTCGGCACTTTCCACCCCTGTGCTGGCTCTCGGTTATGTAAAGGCTGAGGTGGCGAGGATGGGCAGCATTGCGGCCAAAATGGTGCGCGCCTCACTCTTCCCTTTTCTGAGCAGTGACCCTGGTCATGATGCGGTTTTCCCGAAGCTTTCCGTTATCAAGGGCATGGACATGAGAGAGGAGAAACTTGATTTTCTTGAATCCCGGATTTCCGATTATCTCATCAAAATCAGCCGCAGTGCACTGAGTGATCGCGTATCGAAGGAGGTGTTCGCTCTCATGAATATTGTAAAATGGCTGGAATCGATTGGCGATGTTATTGAAACTATTGAAGGAAAACTCCTTGAAAAAAAACGGGGAGTGGCAGGCGATCTGAGTCAGGCGGGTAAAGATGAGCTGATGGAAATACACAAAATGGTCTGCCTTGAGATTGAACAATTAGCCGATGCCCTGACGGAGATGAATGCACAGAAAGCCGATGTACTTCTGCAGGGTGATGAGATCTTTAAACGAATGGTGGCGCAGGCTGAGACCGCCCACCTGAAAAGAGTTTTTCTTCTTCACGGAGCGGAGCTTACCCACGATATGCACATGGAACTTATCAACCTGTTTGAACAGGTGCACCATTACTGCAAGAGTGTAGCGCAAAGCATTGTGAATGCGGTGGAGAGTTAATCTGCTTCCCGCTCACCGGTTTACCTATTACAACAGATTCCGTTGTGAACCCCGTCAATGTTGAGCCTTGTAATTTGCTTAATTACGGGTGATATATGTATACTCTTCCATTCGATCATTCGTTGACGCCGGATCCTGATGCAAGCTGAAAAAAACCTTTTTGCCACAACCCCCATCCTCGGCAGCATCCTCAGGAAGAGGGCGGTGGAACGACTTTTTTCGAGCAATAATAGCCGGGAAGCAGCGGTTAAGCTGGCGGGCGCGTTAGAAGTGGGGCATCCGGAAGCCGATGCGATATTCCGCCGTCTTCTGCTTTTGCAGCACAGCAGCCAGCCAGTCATGCACAGCGCACTGTGGAACTACTGGAAAACATCCTGCTTCGAAGAGCTGCAAAAGAGAATGCACTCTTCCGAAACGCTTCAGCCCCTTCTTCTGCAGGCGCTTGAGGCCATGCCGGAAAACGACTGGGGCAACGGTCTGCTCTTCATGCTCTGGACTCTCCTTGACCGCGACGACATCGCCGAAAAGATAGAAGCGAGCGGTCGCCATGCCCCCGCTCTTGAAATGGATGCCCTTTTCGGGCTTGTGCGGGGCAATCCAAGGCGCTATCTCGATCTTGAAGATCCCGATTATTCCATTTTTGAAAAAGCATGGCTCGCTGCGTCCGGCGCCCAGAGGCAGCGGATCAGCACAACAGTCCTGAAAAGTCAGGATCCCCGGCTTGTCGCGGCTTACGATCATGCCGTCAAGGAGGGGCATGACCCGCAACTGGTCATCGAGGCGCTTAAACTCTGCGGAGATCACGATGCACTGCTCGACAGGCTGCATGGTTTGCCCTTCACCGGTGCGCTTGAGGTTATCGCTTTCTGGGAAGAGGGAGGCGGAAGGCCGAAAAGTCCCTCAAAAAAAGCCGTTGTCGAGCGTGCTGTCGCTCTCTATCGTGAACTGGCCGAACTTCTTTCGCAGTCCCGCCCGCCCCGCCCGCCCGGCACCAGAGATATTTTCTCTTTCTGGACGCAGCGGCATCGATCTGACGAATTGCTGCAGCAGGATCTCTCAAGCCCGGACCCTTTCAGACGGGCTGGTGCGCTGTTTTCAGCGGTACAGCAGGGGCTGGTTCCTCGCAACAGGATGCAGGAGATCTCCCTGAACGGTACGTGGCCTGAAAAACTCGCCCTGCAGTACCTGTTTACCGTGCCGGACGCAAGCTCCCGGCAGGAGCATGTCTGCTGGCTCCAGCCACAGGAGAATATTGTGGCCGCCATACTGACGACACGCCTGCCCGGTTCGCTTGAAGAGAGCACTCTGTTGGACGAGAGAGTTCATACTGGTGCCGGAGCGGCTGATCAGTCGGCACAGCTCCAGCGTAAACTCCTGCATTTGCTCAGCCTCCTGCAGGGCTATTTTCTTCGCGGTCTGATCACCGTTGACAGTAATGACGATGCTACAGAAAAAAATGCCGTGGAGACCGAAGAGCTGACGGATGTGGAGTGGTAAATCAGGATAACCGTTTGAGACATGGCTCTCGCTTTTGATTTCGGGACTTGCAACAGCGTGGTCGCACGCTGGAACGAAGCCCTGAACGACATAGAGACTCCCGACCTGCCCAATCTCGGAATCTTCTATCCGCAACCGGGATCGGAGCCTGCGCGGGTCATTCCCTCTGTCATTCATTTCGACGTGGAGAGCGTTCTTCTTGTCGGCAGCCAGGTTGACGCAGCGGGAGTCGTCAATCATCCGGGAACATTCAGGTGGCTGAAAATGGATATGCTTCGTAACGG
>CAIMHT010000056.1 GCA_903840935.1 uncultured Chlorobiaceae bacterium | reverse complement strand
TATACCGGCGCGACAGTAATCAATGACGGAACACTGATGCTTGGTGCAGCAGGCGATACAACGAACACACCACTGGGGACCACAGGTGCGAAAACAACCGTCGCCTCCGGTGCAACTCTCGACCTGAACGGATTCTCACTGGGTACGGCTGAGCCTTTGACGCTCAACGGAACAGGCGCAGGCGGTGCTGGAGCCTTGACCAACAGTTCTGCAACAGCAGCTACTTGGAAAGGGTTGATCACACTGGGCAGTGACAGTAGCATTATTGCAAACAACGGCGACATCGTACTGTCAAACACCGGCATCATCACCGGAGCAACGTTTGGGTTGACTCTTGATGGAACTGCTCCCGCAAGCAGCCTTGCAAGCATTATTGGCACCACTTCCGGTACCGTGACTAAAAATGGCACCGGGACATGGATGCTTTCGGGCGCAAACAGCTATACGGGACTCACAATGATCAACGACGGAACACTGATGCTTGGTGCGGCAGGCAGCGCAACCAAAACGCCATTGGGTACCACGGGTGAAGGAACAACCGTCGCTTCCGGTGCAACTCTCGACCTGAACGGATTCTCACTGGGTACGGCTGAGTCTTTGACGCTCAACGGAACGGGCGCAGGCGGTGCTGGAGCCTTGACCAACAGTTCTGCAACAGCAGTTACCTTCAAAGGGTTGATTACACTGGGCAGTGACAGTAGCATTATTGCAAACAACGGCGACATCGTACTGTCAAACACCGGCATCATCACCGGAGCAACGTTTGGGTTGACTCTTGATGGGACAGCTCTCGCAAGCAGCCTTGCAAGCATTATTGGCACCACTTCCGGTACCGTGACTAAAAATGGCACCGGGACATGGATGCTTTTGGGCGCAAACAGCTATACGGGACTCACAATGATCAACGACGGAACACTGATGCTCGGTGCGGCAGGCGGTGCAACGAACACACCATTGGGTACCACGGATGCAGGAACAATCGTCGCCTCCGGTGCAACTCTCGACCTGAACGGATTCTCACTGGGTACGGCTGAGCCTTTGACGCTCAACGGAACGGGCGCAGGCGGTGCTGGAGCCTTGACCAACAGTTCTGCAACAGCAGCTCGATACAAAGGGTTGATCACACTGGACAGTGACAGTAGTATTATTGCCGACAACGGCTTACTCACACTTAATGTGGCATCGGGTAATTCGATCAGCGGAACGAATAACATAACATTTGGGGGAACAGGTAACATTACGGTCGCAGACCCGATTGCTACAGGAAGCAGTACGCTGACCAAAACCGGCACTGGTACGCTGACGCTTGGCAGGACTAACACCTACACTGGCGGAACCACCATCAACGATGGCACACTGATACTTGGGCATTTAACAAATACTTTGTCCAACACCGGCAGCGTGACCGTTGATGGGGGAATCTTAAATATTGGAACCAATAATGATACGGTAGGTGCTATCAAGCTCACCAACGGCAGTATAACAGGCAGCACTGGCGTGTTAACCGGCACCAGCTATACGGTCAACAACACAACCGGAACCACAACAATCTCGGCTATTCTTGGCGGGACAGGGGTATTGACAAAATTAAATGCAGGTACGCTGATATTATCCGGTGAGAACACCTATACTGGTGTGACAACAATCAGCGGAGGAACGCTGAGAGCAGGCAGCTCGACAGCATTGGGCACAAATATTAAAGGTACCACAGTGAATTCGGGCGCGACACTCGAACTTTTCGGAGATATTGCCATCGGCGCAGAAGCTCTTACACTATCCGGCAATGGTTTCGATTCAGGTGGCGCACTCCGCAACGTCAGCGGCAACAACAGTTATGGAGGTACTGTCACTCTCTCCGGCGCAACCCGGATCAACTCAGAGAGCGGAATGCTCACCCTGTCCGGCACTATCGATGGCGCTTATGCATTAAATATCAATGGCTCCGGCAACATTACCCTTGGAGGGGCTTTAGGGAATACAGGAGTACTGGATTCATTCACCAGTAATGTGGCAACGACACTTTTTATCAACGGTAATTCAGTGAAAACCGTTGGGACGCAAACCTATAGCGGCTCGACCACTTTCGGTGCGCCAACAACACTCACTACCGCGAACAGGGATATCACCGCTTCTGGAGCCGTAACAGCCACCGCAGGCACACTGACATTCGCATCTGGTTCCGGTAATGTGACGTTCACGAATACCTCCAATAACTTTTCAACTGTTCTGGTGGAGAATGCCAGCGCTGTTTCGCTTGTTGACGGAAATGAACTTACTGTTTCCGGAATTACCGCAACAGGCCCGATCAATGTGGCCACACGGACTGGCAACTTAACCATCTCCGGCCCTGTTACTACGACGAATGCCACACCATCAGCAATCATTTTCAACGCGGGCCAATGTGAGGTTGCAGGTATAGCAACCGGTGGCAACATCATCATTGATGGATCTCCGATGATAACGACAGGGCTGGGTGGAATTGCAGCCTTCTTCACCGGAAGTGTCTCAGAAAGTAACGGCTTGACAGCTCTAATCGGATCGGGCTCAGAAACAAGCCATTTCCGATACAACAGCGATGAATCAACAACGAATTACACTACACCGCTGTCGGCAGGCAAAAATGCCATCTACCGCGAAAAACCAACCATAACCGTTAAAGCCATTTCAAAGTCCATCTTTTATGGCGAAGATCCGGGAACACTTGCCACCAATACAAGCGCCTTCCAAAATGGTGATACCTTTGCACAGGCATTTTCAGGGAGTGTAGCCATAGCTGTTGCTGATCCAAAATCGACATCTGGTCACTACACGGCAGGGGAGCACACCCTGACTCCATCAGGGCTGACAAGTCTGCTTGGCTACGCCCTCTCTTATTCAACCGCCGGAACACTGACGATAGATAAGAAAGCTCTCACCGTTTCAGGCATCACCGCAGAAAACAAGATCTATGACGGTAACAAGACAGCAACGATAGACACTGAAGATGCAACCATCAACAATATAGTGAGCGGTGACAAGCTGAGTTTGACATCGGTAACCGGTGAATTCGATAACAAAAATATAGGTAATAGCAAAACCGTCACACTGACAAGCAGTTACGGAGGTGCAGACAAGGATAACTACGACATTACCGACCAGACTGAAACTTATGCTGATATCACCGTGAAGCCTCTTTCACTCACTGGCCTGACAGCAGACAACAAGGTCTACGACGGTAACACCGATGCGACTATCAGCAGTTATGGCACCCTGACTGGCGTGATCGGCACAGAAGCCGTTGATCTGGATACTGGCAGTGCCTCGGCAGCATTTGACAATCAAAACGTAGGCACCGATAAAACCGTAAGGGTGATCAGTCTGAATCTGAACGGCAGCGACAGCAGTAACTACAGCATTGCAAACCAGACCACTACGGCAAATATCACGGCAAGAGCTCTTGCGCTCACGCTCATTGGCCTGACCGCAGACAACAAGGTCTACGACGGCAACAAAACTGCGACAATCAGCAGTTATGGCACCCTGAGCGGCGTGATTGGCAGCGACACCGTTGGTCTGGATACGGGCAGTGCCTCGGCAGCATTTGACAACAAAAACGTAGGAACCGGCAAAACCGTAACGGTAAGCAATCTGAATCTGACCGGCGGTAACAGTGGTAACTACAGCATTGCGAACCAGACCACTACGGCTGATATCACCGCGAAGACTCTCTCGCTCACTGGCCTGACCGCAAGCAACAAGGTCTACGACGGCAACAAAACTGCGACAATCAGCAACTATGGCTACCTGACTGGCGTGATTGGTAGCGACGCAGTTGATCTGGCTACTGGCAGTACCTTGGCAGAATTTGACACCAAAAACGTGGGTACCGGCAAAACCGTAACAGTGAGCACCCTGAATCTGAGCGGCAGTGACCGTAGTAACTACCGCATCGCGAATCAGACAACAACTATGGCCAATATCACCGCAAAGCCCCTCACCATAAGCGGTCTAACGGCATACGACAAGAACTACGACGGAAACACCAAGGCTATGGTCAACACCTCCGGTGTCGTCTTCAACGGCTGGATTAGCCCTGACGATCTCTATCTGTCGGCAACCGGGAAATTCAGCGATCCAAATATCGGCACCACAAAAGTGGTTACATTGACCACAACCTACGGAGGTATCGACAGAAATAACTACACCATTATCGACCAGGCAACAGCCACTGCAAGTATCTTGACTGCTGAAACATTGCCGCCAGAGCTTCCGCTTGTACCACTGCCGCCACCTGTAATATTGGGGTTACAATCACCGATCATCACATCAGCTCTCGGGCTTAATGTAGAGTATGTAGCGCCGCCCTCAGACCAGAGCACAGGACTGATTGTTGTCACTATTCCCCAGGCCGTACTTACTCTTGGAACGACGTTCACCATTCCGCTTCCTGAAGAGGTACAAAAGGTGATCGCTGAAACAGGAGTTCCCGAGGCAATCACCCTTGACGGTGGCGCTCCGCTACCAAACTGGCTGCAGTATGATCCCGCAGCCAGGGTTTTCACGGTGAGTGGTGCCACTGCGGAGTCGCTTCCGGTGAAAGTTGTGTTGCGCATTGGTGACAGGATCTGGACAGTGGAGATTACCACATAAAAAAACGTCCTGTCAGAGAGAGTTCCGGGCTGGAGGTACTGTATTCACGTTTCAGTACACTTCCAGCCCTTCTCTTGCAGATACGGGCTGGAGTTTTACGGCTTTTTCTTGCCCAGATAGCGCAGCTTTGAGGTATCAAAACCAAGCGTTGCTGCTTTGACCACAAGCGCACTGAGCTGCCCCGGTGCCATCACAGAATCTTTCGACAAAATCCAGAAATAGGATTTGTCGCGACCGCAGACCATAGCCCAGCGATATCCCGCCTTGTCGAGATCAATCACATTGTAACTCGCATAAAAAGGGCCAAAGAAAGAGACCTTTAGGGCACCCTCGGTCGTTTTTTTATCATCGACAAAAACGCCGCGCCCCTGAATGGTTTTCCATTTTTGTTCTTTCCGGTCATAACCCTTGTTCACCACCTTGACGCTGCCATCCGGGGCCAGCGAATAGGTGGCCGATACCGGATCAAGCGTTTTTTCAAAGCGGTTATCGAGACGGACAATTTCATGCCAGGTGCCGAGATAACGATTAAGAGAGAAATCATCAACAACCGTAATTCCCTGCGGAACACCGGTACATCCTGCAAGCAGGAGAGCAAAAAGTAATAAGAGTTTTTTCATAAGACTCTGGTTAATAGTGATTTTAATTTATAGCACTCTATGCACCGCAATATCAAGAATAATTTGGATACTCTTGAACTAAAAGCGGGCATCCCGATTAACATTCGCAGGCCAACAAATGCGATAATTCCGTATACTCCCCTTTTTACCGAACACAAACAAAAACGGGAGCCCAAACCATGGCAATGACTGTAGAGATCAAGAACAACAAGCTTTGTATCGAAATCGACCTTGAAGCCCCTACCCCTTCGGCATCAGGGAAGACCCTTGTTGTTGCAAGCACGCGCGGCAATGCTGTCACCACTGCAGAGGTGAATGGCAAGCCTATCATCATCGGCCTGAACGCTTATATCAAGCCTTGAGAGGCAATCTGCGACTATCTGTGACAGAAAACCGTTGACCCGCAGACAGGGGAACAAAGACGGGGCGCTACCTGCCTAACGGGAAACGATAACCGCTATGCCGAAAGAACGTTCCGACACGCTTCGCCGGGATATTCGATTTCGACGGTTGAGTGATAGAGTCCGTATCGCTCAACCAGTGCTCTGATCTGCTCCTTGAGCAGCATGTAGGCTTCGGCATCGAGAAGGATATCGACTTCGAGGTGGGCGGTAAAAACAGTATGAACGCCATCGAGTGACCAGAGGTGGGCATGGTGAACGGCATGAATACGATCCATGGCCTCAATCTCCCTTGTAATAAGAGCGATATCAAGCTCATCAGGCACTGCCTGCAAAAAGACTGGCAGCATTGCCTTCAGATTTTTGACGACACCGGAGAGGATGTAGAGCGTGATGATGATAGCGAGAAGCGGGTCGAGCACCGGGATATCCCAGAAGTAGAGCACAACGGCAACAACCAGCACCGCAACCCATCCAAGCACATCTTCGAGCAGGTGCAGAGCAACAACTTTGGCGTTCATGCCGCTCTCTTTGGAGAGTTTTGCCATGGCAATGCCGTTGACCAGAACACCGACAATAGCCAGAAGAATCATCCCTCCTGCATCAGGTTTATGCGGTTCGAGAATGCGGGGTATGGCGTGGACAAGCACAAAGAGTGAGCTGGTAAGCAGCACCACTGTGCTGATCAACGCCCCGAGAAGGGAGAAACGCTTATAGCCATAAGAGTAACGCGCACTGCTCTTTTCGCCGGATATGCTCTCAAAGTACCATGCCTGGGCAAGGGCAAAGCAATCGCCGAGATCGTGAACGGCATCGGCGAGGATTGCTGTACTGCCGGTTAATATTCCACCGACACCCTCGACAAGGGTAAAGCCGAGATTGAGAAAAAAGGCAACCTTGATGTTTCCGGATGCATGGTGATGGTGGTGGTGATGATGGGTGGCATCATGGGTATGCCCACATTCTCCTGACTCTGTCTTGCTCATAACAAATTTATTTTTCTTTTTGACTTGACCTCTCAGCAGCCATTCATTCGAAAACGACTGTTTTTTTACCGTTCACCAGAATACGATGTTCGGAGTGAAGGCGAAGGGCGTGGGCAAGCACAAGCCGCTCAAGGTCGCGCCCTTTGCGGACAAGATCGTCAAGCGTATCTTTGTGGCTCACCCGCACGATATCCTGCTCAATAATCGGCCCCTGGTCGAGCTCTTCAGTAACGTAGTGGCTTGTAGCGCCGATTATTTTGACCCCTCGTTCGTAAGCCTGCCGGTAGGGACTGCTGCCGACAAAGGCTGGCAGAAATGAGTGATGAATGTTGATGATCTGGCCTGGATAGCGGTCAACGAACTGCGGGGAAAGCACCTGCATATATCGGGCAAGGACAACGGTATCAATCGAATGTTTCTCAAGCAAGTCGATCTCCTGCAACTCAATCTCCCACTTGTTTTCACGAGTGACAGGAAAAAGATGGAACGGAATGCCATGATGCGCGGCAAGCGGACCAAGATCAGGATGGTTTGCCACAATCAGCGCAATATCGATGCTGAACTCCCCGATACTGTTACGCCAGAGAATTTCCTGAAGACAATGGTCGTAACGGGAGACAAAAATTGCTACGCGAGTTTTGCGACCGGTAAAACGGATTTTCCATGAGGCGTTGAACTCTTTTGCCAAGGGAGCAAAAGCTTCAACCAGTTCAGCAACAGGAATCGAGAAGTTCTCGGTGCTCCATGAAACCCTTATAAAAAAAGTTTTTTCTACGGGATCAACATGCTCGTCAAGATCCAGAATATTGCCGCCCCGCTCATAAATAAAATGCGATATACGAGAAACGAGACCGGGGCGGTCAGCACAGGAAAGCAGAAGAATAGCTACCGTATGGGATGAAGTCATTATCTTTTTTTTGATTGCTCAGGACTTTGCATTTGAAACAAACAGGAAGTTACAAAGAGGATGAAATTTAATGTATTTTTTCGACGAATAAGTGGTCGATATAACACAATGAGTGATTGCTGAAGCTATGAAAGTTTTATCAAAACTCCTCTCAACCACGGACGCAGGAGCTATGAGCAAATGTACAATTACAGACTGATCTACAATAAGTAGTACCATGATGAACAAAACCCTTCAATGGAGTATCGTCACGACGACCGTTGCGTTACTCTGTCTCCTCAGCTATCTTTTTGCAGACATACAAACTGCGTTGTGGTTCCATACCATTGATACAACTTTATTTCACAAGGTTTTCAGCAAGATAACGCTCTTTGGCGACTCACTCGGCTACCTGGCCGGAGGGTTGCTGCTCTTTGCCTTTTTTCGCAACTGGAACTCCTATTGGGCCTCCTTGGGCCTCTTCCTCTTCTCTACCGTCGCGATTTCGGGAATAACTGCCGATCTTGTCAAATATGTCGCTGGCAGGGCAAGACCAAAACTCTATTTTCATGAACATCTCTACGGTTTTGACTTTTTCCATTGGGAAAACGCATGGACCTCTTTTCCCTCCGGCCATTCGGCAACAGCAATGAGTGTTGCCATCCTCCTTGCCATCCTTTACCCGCGATGGCGATTGGTCTCTCTTTTTTGGGGTCTGCTGATCGCATTCAGTCGTATTGTGCTTGCCGAGCACTATATCAGCGATGTCATTGCCGGCTCTTTTCTGGGAATAGTTTCCACTCTGCTGCTTTATAAACTTTATTTCAAATCGAAATTTGAGGCCTCTGAACACAATAAAATCTGAGACTGGCTGGTTTTTGGCAGCACTGGCAATCCTCATCTTTGCCAGCTTTTTCCTTTACCTTGGATCTGCACCTCTTTTTGATGTCGATGAAGGAGCATTCAGTGAGGCAACGAGGGAGATGATGGTCAGTACTAATTATCTGACAACCAAGCTGAACGGCACGCCCCGTTTTGACAAGCCAATCTTGATTTACTGGCTGCAACTTGCCTCTGTCAAGCTTTTCGGAATCAATGAGTTTGCCTTTCGCCTTCCTTCCGCCCTTGCAGGAACCGTTTGGGCAACATCGATTTTTCTATTTATGCGCAGGGAGATTGGCAACCACAAGGCATTTTTTGCGGCTGCAATGATGGTGCTGTCGCTGCAAGTGCTGGTTATTGCAAGGGCGGCCATTGCTGATGGAGTGCTGAACTGCTTTCTTGCCATCACCATGTTCAGCCTGCTCCTCCATTACAAAACAGGTTCAAAACCGTTGCTCTATCTTGCTTTTGCTTGCGCCGGGTTCGGTATGCTCACGAAAGGTCCGATTGCCGTCATTATTCCCGTTGCCGTGACCTTTCTCTTCTCACTGCAGGAGAAATCATTGAAAACATGGTTCAGGATGCTCTTCAACCCGACAGGAGTCATGCTCTTTTTGGCCATTGCCCTGCCATGGTACCTGTTTGAATTCCGTGATCAGGGAATGGCCTTTGTTGAGGGATTTTTTTTCACACATAACATCAACCGGTTTAACTCCTCTTTCGAGGGGCACTCGGGCTCCCTCTTCTATTATATTCCTGTCATCATTCTTGGCCTCACACCATTTACCGGCCTCATTTTCACCGTTCTTTTCAATCTCAAAAACCTGCTTTCCGACAGTGTTAACCGCTTTCTTCTGATCTGGTTCGGCTTTGTCTTTCTCTTTTTCTCTTTTTCAGGTACAAAACTGCCACACTACATGATCTACGGCTATACGCCGCTCTTTATCCTTATGGCCCGGGCACTGCCTTTAAGCCTCCATCCCCGGCTTTTTACTCTCTGGCCGCTGCTTCAACTTGCCACTTTTGCAAGCCTCCCGCTGCTCCTGCAGGTGGCGTTGCAAAAGATAGATGACAGCTATATCAGAGCACTCCTTGAGGGTGTCGCAGGGCTTACAGATCAGAACTATCTGCTGATCATCGGTGCCGCCATAATTGGAGTCTTTTTCATACAATTTCTGCCTCGTTTGTCTGCCGAATGGAAACTGATCGCTACCGGCTTTATCTTTGCGCTTCTTGTCAATATCTACCTTATGCCTATTGCCGGAAAACTGATGCAGGAGCCGGTAAAAGAGGCTGCTCTTATTGCAAAAGATAAGGGCTATAAAATAGTGATGTGGAAAACCTGGAAGCCCTCTTTTTTACTATATTCGGAATCTTTTGTTGAAAAGCGTACACCCAGACCAGGCGAGATTGTTTTGACAACTGTCAAAGGACTTGAGCTGCTTGATAATCCAGCCCTACTCTATCACAAAAACGGTATTGTACTGGCAAAACTGAGGCAATGAATCCTGACACATTGAAGCTTTCGGTGGTCATACCGGTTATGAATGAAGTTGAGAATATAAAACCCCTGTTTGCTGCTCTCGCCCTCTCGCTTGCTGATGTTGAGCATGAGATCATTCTGGTTGACGATGGTTCTACCGATAACACCGTGGATGAAATCCGGGCACACGCTCCAGCCAATGCACAACTCGTCATACTCAACAAGAATTATGGGCAGACAACCGCGATAGCTGCCGGTATCGATCATGCGCGTGGTGAACTGATAGCCACTATGGACGGAGATCTGGAGAACGATCCTTTGGATATCCCAATGATGATGCAGTACCTTCATGACCATGATCTTGATGTTGTCGCAGGCCGGCGGGCAAAACGGCAGGATGGGTTATTTTTGAGGATAATTCCCAGCAAGATAGCCAATGCCCTTATCAGAAATCTGACGAAGGTGCACATCCGGGACTATGGCTGTACACTGAAGGTGTTCAAACAGGATATTGCCAAAAATCTTGGTCTGTATGGTGAACTGCACCGCTTCATACCCGTACTCGTCCAACTCTATGGTGCAAGCATGCAAGAGGTTGATGTGCGGCATCACCCAAGAAAGTTCGGAAAATCAAAATACGGTATAGGGCGCACCTTCAAAGTATTGAGCGATCTGCTCTTCATGCTCTTCTTCCAGAAATACAGCCAGAAGCCAATGCATCTTTTCGGTACGCTTGGCTTTCTTTCCCTCTTTACAGGCGTGGCAATGAACATGTACCTTCTGGCCCTGAAAATTCTCGGTGAAGAGATCGGCGGTCGTCCCCTGCTCTCTCTGGGGATCATCATGACCTTTATCGGCATTCAGCTCATTACGACCGGCTTTATTGCGGAATTTATCATGCGCACCTACTACGAGTCACAGAACAAAAAACCCTATATCATCAAAAAGATCGTTGGCAAACAGTAAAATCAACCCAAAAAAGCTGCTGAAAACGTTACTGCAGATTCTGGTCACCAGCACGGCACTTTATCTTGTCCTGAGAAAGACCGATGTTGCCAAACTTATGGACATCATCCGCAATGCCAACCCCTGGTACCTTTTGCTTTCCCTCCTTTTTTTCAATATTTCCAAGCTCATCAATGCGATGCGCCTGAACCGCTTTTTCAAGGCTATCGGCATTGAGCTCTCAACGATATACAGCCTTAAGCTTTACTATCTCGGGATGTTCTATAATCTTTTTATTCCGGGAGGTGTCGGCGGTGACGGCTACAAAATCTATGTATTGCAGAAAAACCACGGCATAAAAATGATCAATGTCTTTCATGCAGTGTTTTGGGACCGTTTATCAGGAATCATCGCACTGATCTTTCTCTCACTCATCCTCCTGCTACCAAGCAGTTTTGCCTTGCACCTTCCCCAGTTGGTGCCTTATTCTTGGGTCGTGCTCGTCGCAATCTACCCACTGGCGTTGCTTCTGAACAAGCTCTTCTATAAACAGTTTATCGAGCTCTTTACCATCACCTCAGTTGAATCGCTGCTGATTCAGATTACCCAGTTGATATCAGTATTTTTTATCCTGAAAGCCATGTCCCAGAATGCCAACGTTATTGACTATCTGGCGATATTTCTGCTATCGACGATAGCCACCATTATTCCGGTCACGATAGGAGGAGCTGGAGCCCGTGAAATAACATTTTTTTATTTGCTTGGATTTGTAAAGCTTGGAACAAACGCCGGTGTTGCACTGTCGCTCATATTTTTCGTTATTTCGGCCATCTCATCACTCGCAGGAATTTTCACCAGAATCATCCATGAAAAAAACGTGCCTGACATTCAGAAAGGCCAGCCATAGCAATTTTACACAAAATGTTACCGGTTGGTGAGTTGAAGATCTTTCAGTTTGATCTGCCACTGCTCGCGATTGTTCCACATCCTTTTCTCGACCGAATAGACCATCGAAAAAATCGGACGGAATTGAGTTGTGAGCGCGGTGTAGATATCGAGACGGTCAAAGCCGATAACTTCAAAGGTGCGCCCATTCTTGTCTCTGAGGGAAAACTTGACATGCCGCTGTTTGAGCAGTTTTGGCTGACCATAAAGCTCAAGCTCTTCCGACATGAAGAGCGGCTCACGGTTCCCATGACCGTATGGCGCAAACTGTTCGACCACATTGATAAAGTTTGCCGTGATCTCCTCAAGGGCAAGTCGTGAATCAACAACAAGCTCTTTTTGCCGTTTTCCGATTGAGAGACGAACGGAACAGACCTCATTGAACTTTTTGCGGAATGGAGCAAAGTTTTCGGGCCGAAGGGTAACTCCTGCAGCCTGGTGATGCCCCCCGAACTGTTCGAGATAGTCACCGCACTCCTGCAGGGCCTCAAAGATATTGAGCCCTTCAACGCTTCGTACCGATCCCTTGATAAGCCCGTTCATACCACCGAGAATGACCGTCGGCAGATAATGTTTTTCAATCATTTTTGAAGCCACAATACCAAGCACACCAATATGCCATGATTCGTCATAGAGCACAATCGAAGAGCTCCAGGAGGCAACATGACTTGCGTGCAGCCTTTCAGCCTGAACCATAATATCAGCATCAACCTCTCTGCGCCGTGCGTTCATACCGTCAAGCTCATCGGCATGGCGCCGGCACTCAGCCGTCGAATCGGAAAGAAGCCACTCGACAGCGAGATGAGCGGAGTGCATTCTTCCTGCGGCATTGATACGTGGCGCAATACCGAATGCAATATGAAACATACCAAGTTCTGCCGGAGAAACCTTCATGAGCGCAAACATCGCCAGTAAATTGGTTCTGGGCTTTGTGCGCATCCGTTGCAGCCCTTCGCGAACCAGCGTCCGGTTTTCCTGTTCCAGAGAGACCATATCAGCCGCTGTGGCAATGGCAACAAAATCAAGATATTTCTGCCAGCTCTCCGAATCGGCATGCATACGCTCAGCGATGGCCTGAATGAACTTGAACGCCACACCGCACCCGCATAAATCCCTGAATGGATAGGTAGAGCCTGGAACCTTTGGATTCAAAATTGCGTAGGCCGGAGGCAGCTTATCGGGTTCATGATGATCGCAAATAATGACATCAATTCCGTGGCCTCGGCATCGCTGTATCGCGTCATTTGCATTTATGCCACAATCCACCGTCACAAGAAGCGTAACATTACGTTCAACAACGGAGTCAATGCCCTCTGTAGACAGGCCATAGCCCTCCGTAAAGCGGTCATTGATATAGTAGGATACCTCCGCCCCCTGCTCTTTCAAAAAAAGCAGGAGGAGCGCAGTTCCGGTTGTGCCATCAACATCATAATCGCCATAGAGCATTATTTTTTCGTGCTCCCGGATAGCCCGCAACATGCGCTCAACCGCACGCTCCATATCCTGCATAAGAAATGGAGAAGGAAGATCAAGAATGGATGATCGAAAATAGTGCTTTGCCTCCTTGAATGTCTGAACACCGCGGTTAAACAGTGCCCTTGCCACAGGCATGCTGACATTGATTGCCTCTGAAAGAACAAGTACCGCCTGTTCATCGGGATAGCGAAAATTCCAGCGGTATCGTTTCATGAAAAAAAATAATAACGGATAAAAAGAAGCTCAATTTAGGGAAGAGTTCATCATTTCCTGAAAAAAAACATTCTGCCAGAGATCTACTACCCCTCAGCACTTGAAAGAGGCTCTGAATATCTCTACATTAGCATACGAAAGATACGCATTGTCTATCGGTCAATAAATGAACATTAACCATCAGGAAGAGAGAGCATGAGCAATTTGATTACCATTGAACGCCACATCCTCGAACAACAGAAATTTTTCCCTGAAGCTCACGGCGAACTTACCGACCTTCTCAACGATGTAGCTTTTGCCGCAAAGCTGGTAAGAAGGGAGGTTGTCCGCGCAGGACTGGTCGACATTCTCGGTTTTGCAGGCAGCACCAATGTCCAGGGTGAAGAGGTCAAAAAACTTGATCTTTTCGCCAACGAAAAAATCATTAACGCTATCGGCCAGCACGGACGTTTTGCCATTATGGGTTCCGAAGAGAACGAGGGAGTGATTATCCCGCCAAAAAATGAGAGTGGTAACTATGCTCTCCTCTTTGATCCGCTGGATGGTTCATCAAACATTGATGTCAATGTGAGCGTAGGCACCATCTTCTCCATTTACAAACTCAAGGGAGACGATCCCTGCAAGGCAAGTATCAGCGACTGCCTGCAACACGGATACGAGCAGGTTGCTGCCGGTTATGTCATCTATGGCTCATCGGTCGTTATGGTTTACACAACAGGCCACGGCGTGCACGGCTTTACCTACGACCCGACCATCGGAGAGTTTCTTCTCTCTCACGAAAACATCATCACACCAAAAAGCGGTAAATATTACTCGATCAACGAGGGCTCTTACGCACAGTTCAACGACGGGACAAAAAAATATCTTGACTATATCAAGGAAGAAGACCCGGCAACAAACCGTCCCTACAGCACCCGTTACATCGGCTCGCTGGTCGCCGATTTCCACCGCAACCTGCTGACAGGCGGAGTCTTCGTCTATCCACCAACAACAAAACACCTTAACGGAAAGCTCAGGCTCATGTACGAAGCCAACCCCCTTGCCTTTATCTGTGAACAGGCTGGTGGACGAGCCACAAACGGCAGGGATCGCATTCTCGATATTCAGCCACTCTCACTCCATCAGCGCACCCCGCTCTATATAGGAAGCGTCGACGACGTGATTGTTGCAGAGGAATTTGAACAGGGTTTACGGTAAGAAAAGATTTTTTAATTTCCGACCACATCTGTAAGGGCTTGCCGCAGCAAGCCCTTACAGATGTGGGGATATGAACGATCCATTATCCCTGCACCACACCACGGTCAAACTCCGGGAAAAAAATCCGCTGAATACCTGTGGTTTTTCCGCTTGAAACGTCAAGCGAGAGAAGCACTCCTGAAAAATGGACATCATCCTCGGCGCACTCATACTTGTGCGGTGTCTGGTAAAGCATCCGGTCGGTTGCCGATTTGATCTGCATACCAATGACGGAGTTGTGAGGCCCGGTCATGCCGGCATCGGTGCAGTAGCCAGTCCCTTTAGGCAGAATCCGTTCATCCGCAGTCGGCACGTGAGTGTGGGTCCCAATCACAGCCGAAACCTTGCCGTCAAGATACCAGCCAAGTGCAATCTTTTCAGCGGTCGCCTCTGCGTGGATATCAACAAAAATATGGCGTACCTTATCCTTGCTCTGCTCCTTGATCTGCTTGATCACCCAGTCTGCCGTCCTGAAGGGGCAGTCAATGGAGTACATGAAGGTTCGACCCTGCAAGTTCACCACAGCAATATCGCCCAAGCCATTCGGCAGCTTGTAGATTGCATAGCCCTTGCCGTAGGTTCCTTTCGGATAGTTCAGCGGACGCAAAACCTGCGGGTGCGTTTTCAGGGTATCAAAAAAGTTGAAATTGCTCCAGGTATGATTACCCCCGGTCACCACATTGACGCCCGCCTCAAGAAGCTGATTGAGCGCTTCAAGGCTCATCCCCTTGCCATGATGGGCGTTCTCACCGTTACAGACAACAAAATCAACATGATACTTGCTGATAAAACTTTTCAGCATCCGGCCCACCATCTGGAGACCCGGAGTGCCTACAACATCACCGATGAACATGACGTTCAGGGTTTTCTGTGCCATACCTTATCCTTAACCTGTTCTATTACTTAAAACTGAAGCGAACCATCAACCATCGTTAGCGGATTTTTGTGCACTACACAATAATGCATTCAAGTCGCACTGAAAGAGTCAATAACGATTCACTGACTGTGCGGGGAATTTACGCATTACGCATCACATTGAACAATCTTATTTGCCCGGCCATGCAGGGCTCTTCTGCACAGGGGTTTTAAACACAATACTACGGAGACAGCATAAGAGGGCGCGCAATACATTGAAAAATCTTATTTTTGATAAAGCAGTAATGCAAAACACAAGCAAACTGCAAAACCGGAAATGAAAAAATGAGCAATCAACAAAAAAAAGCTATCTATTGCGGTATGGTGGCACTGCTGCTCATTGTCGGAGCTGGACTACTATGGCTGCCGGAAAAAATTTCCGCCGAGGCTTACAAAGCTGCGTTTGCGGCTTTTGAAAGCTATCGAACAGCGCATCCGGCAGCGCGGTATCGCTACCTTGCTGTGGTGGATTTCTCGAAACCCTCATACCTGAAAAGGATGGCGGTAATTGATCTTCTCAGCGGAGATGAATCTTTTTACCGGGTGGCGCACGGAAAAAATTCTGGTGAGCTCTATGCAACCCGCTTTTCCAATACGCCGGAGTCCGGGATGAGCAGCTTAGGGTTCTATCTGGTTCTTGACGCCTACATTGGTGACCACGGAACGGCCGTTCGACTTGAGGGGCTGGAACCTTCGGTGAACGGCAATGCCTTCAGCCGCGATATTGTACTTCATTCGGCCGATTATGTCTCTCTTGGTTACATACTCCTGAACCTTGTGACCTTTAACGGCCCGAGAATCGGCAGAAGCAACGGTTGCTTTGTGGTATCACCCCGTTATATCGATGATGTCGTGCAAAAACTGAGCCGCAAGGGGCTGCTCTATGCCTGGAGTAAACAGCCTTGAGAAAAAAGGAGGAGCAGGGAGAAAATCAGCCCCAACACACCAGAAACCCGTAAAAATCCGGGCTTCTGGTGTATTGCTGCTGCTGAATAAATCAGAGCGCGTCGATAATGGCATTGAATGTTGCACTTGGACGCATGGCTTTGGTCGTCAAGGCTTCATCCGGATTATAGTAACCACCCATATCGACTGGTTTTCCCTGTGCACCAATCAGCTCTTCGTTGATTTTAGCTTCATTGTCACCAAGCTGCTGGGCAACAGTGGCAAAACGGGCCTGAAGCTCCTGATCTTCCTGCTGCGCAGCAAGTGCCTGAGCCCAGTAGAGTGCAAGGTAAAAGTGGCTTCCGCGGTTGTCGATTTGGCCGACTTTACGGGCCGGTGACTTGTCGTTGTCGAGGAACTTGCCAATGGCGTGATCGAGGGTCTCAGCCAAAATCCTGGCCTTGTCGTTGCTGAACGACTGAGCCACATGCTCAAGAGATGCGGCAATGGCCGAGAACTCTCCAAGGGAATCCCAGCGCAGATAGCCCTCTTTCTGGAACTGCTGAACATGTTTTGGAGCTGAACCGCCTGCGCCGGTCTCAAAGAGGCCGCCACCGTTCATGAGGGGAACAACCGAAAGCATCTTTGCACTGGTACCAAGCTCAATAATCGGGAAAAGATCGGTCAGATAGTCGCGCAGCACATTTCCGGTGACCGAGATGGTATCCTTGCCCACCCTGATTCTTTCAAGAGAGAAGCGCATTGCCTCTACCGGGGTAAGAATACGTATATCGAGACCGGTGGTATCATGCTCTTTCAGATATTCGGTAACTTTTTTGATGATCTCTGCATCATGAGACCTCTTGCTGTCGAGCCAGAAAATTGCCGGAGCTCCGGTTATTCTTGCCCTCTTGACCGCAAGTTTTACCCAATCCTTGACCGGTGCATCTTTTGCCTGGCACATTCTGAAGATATCTCCCGTTTCCACAACCTGTTCGAGCAGCGTCTGCCCGGCGGTATCAACAACCCTCACTGTTCCGTTTCCGGGTGCAACGAAAGTCTTGTTGTGTGAGCCGTACTCTTCTGCCTGCTGGGCCATAAGGCCGACGTTAGGAACACTGCCAATAGTTGCAGGATTAAATGCTCCGTGTTGTTTGCAATCTTCGATGATCGCCTGGTACATGGTTGCATAACAGCGGTCAGGAATCATGGCTTTTGTATCGTGCAGCTTGCCATCCGGGCCCCACATTTTGCCGGAGTCACGGACAACCACAGGCATGGATGCATCAACAATAATATCATTCGGCACATGAAGGTTGGTGATGCCCTTGTCGGAATCAACCATCGCCAGTGCTGGACGGGTGGCATAGACCGCCTTGATGTCGGCTTCAATTACAGCTCTCTCTGCTTCAGGCAGTTTCTGGATTTTTGCATAGAGATCACCCAGGCCGTTGTTCACATTCACACCAAGTTCTTTGATGATGGCAGCATGTTTTTCAAACACATCTTTATAGAAAACGGTAACAGCATGACCGAACATGATCGGGTCAGAGACCTTCATCATGGTGGCTTTCAAATGCAATGACAGCAATACACCGGTTTCCTTTGCATCGGCAATCTGCTCAGCAAAAAAGCTGCGGAGAGAACGAACATGCATCACTGAGGTATCAATGATCTCACCGGCAAGAAGCGGAGTAGTCCCTTTTAAAACGGTTGATTGCCCGGAAGCATCAACAAACTCGATGCTAACTGCGGTGGCTTCAGCGAGCGTAAGTGACTTTTCACTGCCGTAAAAATCACCGGCACTCATGGAGGCAACATGAGATTTCGAGTCACTGCTCCATGCGCCCATCTTGTGCGGATTCTTTTTAGCAAACTCTTTTACCGAAAGCGGTGCGCGGCGATCGGAGTTTCCCTCACGAAGTACCGGGTTTACAGCGCTGCCAAGAACCTTTGCAAAGCGTGTCTGGAGCTCTTTTTCAGCATCATTGGCAGGTGCCTCCGGGTAGTCAGGGATATGGTAACCATGATCCTGCAGCTCCTTGATTGCCGCTCTCAACTGCGGAATTGAGGCACTGATATTCGGCAGCTTGATGATATTGGCTTCGGGTGTCAAGGCAAGGGCGCCCAGTTCAGCAAGATAATCGGGTATTCTCTGGCTCTCGGTCAGATTTTCAGGGAAGTTTGCAATAATTCTGCCCGCAAGAGAGATATCCTTTGGCTCAAAATCAACGCCAGTACCCCTGGCGAATGCATTGAGAACAGGAAGGAGGGAGTAGGTCGCCAGAGCGGGAGCCTCATCGATTTTGGTGTAAATGATTTTTGCTGTTTTTGCCATCTTTATGGTATTGGTTTAACTATTTTGGGAATTATTTGGAAAAAAAACACAACACAACCGAAGCGAGGTTATGAACAACGCAGTTCAACAATAAAAAACGCAAAAATTAATATTGGCCTTGTTTTTCTGTGCACCCGGGAAGATGCACAGAAAAACAGAGTGGCCCGATCATCAAAGAGAGGGAATCCGGATGGTTTCCGGTCAAAAAAAACGGGAAATATGCTGAGGCTTATTCCCCCGATAACTCACCTGAAAAAAGCAACCTTACTCGTAAAGACCTACCCGACCAGCAAGTTCCTGATCGTTAAGAACCTCATGAGCAAGCTTGATCATGGGAATGGTAGCTCCCATTGAACTGTAACCGCCATCATGGAACAGGTTCTGCATGGTCACCTTGCGGGAAAGATCGCTGAGGATGGTCATGGAATATTCGGCACACTCCTCAGCAGAGGCATTGCCAAGAGGAGACATGAGATCACTGTATTCGAACATTTTCTCAAAACCCGGAATCCCGCTTCCTGCCTTGGTATAGGTTGGGCTTTGTGATATCGTGTTGATACGAATCGCCTTCCTTGCAAGTCTCGGCCCATAACTGCGAACAATGGATTCAAGCAATGACTTGGCATCTCCCATATCAGAATAGGTCCAGTAATTTCTCTGTGAAGCGATATAGGAGAGAGAGAGAATGCTTCCGCCCTCATTGATCGCCTCGTTCTTCAAGGCATAGGAAACAAGCCGATGCAGCGACAAGGCCGAAACATCAAGTGTTTTTATAAACCACTCGTAGTTGAGATCTTCGTAGGGCAACTGCTTGCGAATATTCTGTGACATTCCGATGGAATGCACGATAAAGTCGACCGGACCGACTTTTTCCTTAAGCTCTTTAAAACAGGTATCGACATCCTCATTTTTCGACGCATCACAAACAATCATCGGAGCATTACCGCATAATGTCGAGAGCTCTTCGATATTGCCGAAACGCAACGCTGCCGCAACATTTGAGATGGCGATCTCTGCGCCCTCCCTGTAGGCATGAAGGGCAATCTGCCAGCCAATACTGCTTTCGTCAAGCGGGCCGAAAACGATTCCCTTCTTCCCTTTCAACAGACCATAGTGCGCTTTCTCGGACATGATATAAGCTGATTCTTTAACAAAGATTGGGGTAAATTCCCGTTAACTCGACATTTTAAACATTGAAGATACAAGATTCCCTTCAAAACGTAAACTCTTTGTCCGGATTTTTTCTTTCCGCAACCATTAAACCGCGCGATTATATCTTTAATCGCCTCATTGAGCGAAGTTTATCGAGCATATTTCTGTTCACGCTCAACTCCATCTCCTCCTTTTCAACCACAATTTCCCGGAACACAACACGAAGAAGATTATCCTCCCTGATATACGCCTCCATTTCGAGACTGTAAAGCGCTCTGGGAAGAGTAATGATACGCTGTGCCCTGTCTATGGTCACAACAATGTCTGTCCCCATACGGGTAACAAGAACCTCTTCGGCATCTTTGAGAAAGGGTATTTTAATACAGAGTACCTCTCGGTGGTCATCCGTTCCCGCATTTTTTTTGCTTTCAATCCAGAAATTCTTTCCGGAATAAAAAATCTTGTCCGGGAGTTGCTCACCGAAGACCAGTTTACTGATATCATACAGGGCATCTGTCCCGATCGGCTCCGTTCTCTGCAACTGACAACGAAAAACCGGCGTAGGATAAAAGGAACTGTCGATCTCCATCAGATATTTGCTGTGCAGGTCTGCCCAGAACTCAAAATACTCCCCTACCGTTTTTGAGGTAGGCAGGATCTTGTTGATTACAATACCATCAACATTGATTCCGTAAAGGTGGACAAAAGTATAGGCGCGTTTTGTTTCAAGGATGGAGAGCTTTTCAGGGTTCAGCACCAGCCGGAAGGTAACCTCGGGACTGAGAATGAACTTGTTTATATCCTCCATCTGCTTGAGAAGTACATTGACCTCATTAAAAAAGTCATCATCCGGAATCGATTTTCCGCTCAACGGTCGTGCCAGCGATGACATACTTTTATAGAGCTTGAAAAACTGCTTGCCCATGTTTCCTCCGATAATAATCTCGGGGTAAGCCAGCAGACGGAGAGTGTTGCCTGTCGGGGAGGTATCGAGCACAACGGCATCCCACTTCCCTGACTGCGCCTCATCAAGCAGGCGGCTCAAGGCAAAAATTTCATCAAGGCCAGGCTGGGTCGTCAGTTCTGTCGCCATGCCACTGTCAATCCCCTTGTTTTTATAGGAGGAAGAGACAAATTTCTGAAAGCCTGACATGTTCTTTTTAAGCTCGTAAACCGTATCAACCTCAAGGCCGTAAAGGTTCTCCTCAATCTTCTGGGGATCATTGCGGCTTATGCGCATGTTAAAAACATCCGAGAGCGAATGGGCCGGATCAGAGGACATGATCAGCACCTTCTTGTTCTGCCTCGCCAGGGCGACTGCTGTTGACGATGAAATGGTAGTTTTTCCTGTCCCACCTTTTCCCGAATAAATGATAACTCTGGTCTGTGACTGGTTTTCCGTTAACTCCCTCGACAACATAAAAACTCCCCTGTTAAAGGTAAATAATCCAAAAAGGCGTTCCCTCTTCAGGAGGGCAAAAATATCGTTGCACAAAGTACCATTTTTCGACTGCTTAGAGAAAAATAATCTTTTTCTGCAGTGCGTGGCTTAGTTGCCGCATATACTCCTCATGCTCAATTTCAACAGCGCCCAGCTTCCGCAAATGAGGATTCATGATCTGGGCATCAAGCAGCAGGTAACCTCTCTCTTTAAGATGAAGCACAAGTTTGTTGAAAGCTATTTGAGAGGCATAAGAGCGACGGAAAAACATCGACTCTCCAAAAAATGCTCCTCCAATCGCTATGCCATACAAGCCTCCGGCAAGCTCATCCTCATACCAGCTTTCAATGCTGTGGGCAATACCAAGGCTGTGCAGCTTGATATAGGCCTCCATAATTTCATCGGAAATCCAGGTTTCATGATCATTTTTTCGCGGTGCTGCGCACCCCTTGATCACACCTGCAAACTCCTTGTCAAACGTCACAATGAACTCATTTTTTCTGGTCAGGCGAAGAACATCGCGAGACGCACGGTAGCTATCAAGATTGAAAACCGCCCTTTTATAGGGCTGGCACCAGAATACCTTTTCGTCCTGCGGGTCTGACATCGGAAAAAAACCCTGACGGTAAGCTCTGAGAAGTTCATCAATACGAATCATCTGTCGGAAAGCAACCCGATACCGGTTAAAGAAAGTTCAAAAGAACATCGTCAACCACCCTTTTCGGCACATGGTGAATGCCGTTCGCATCCCGGAAGTAGCGAACAGAATCATGATCACCCATCTGGTCAATCACAACCGTCTCTGCGGTTTTCCCCAAAGCAATGGCCATAAGTATTGAAAACCTCTCAGGAACTTTCAGTAATTCCCTTGTTTTTTCAACATCAAGCGAACCAAGAATGCAGCCACCGAGCCCCGAAGCTGTCGCGCCAAGAAGAATCGTCTGGGCGGCAATACCACTATCGCAAGCAAAATCACTGCCTGACAAAAGGTCTCCAAGCATCACAATACAGGCCTGGGGACGCTCGCCTTCAGCCGGGCCTGACCAGTCGGCAAGATATCCCTCCCATGAAATACAGGGATAAAGAGCCGCAACCAGAGAGGGCTCACAAACCGCAATATATCGCAGTGGCTGAAGATTTCTGGCCGACGGAACATAGCAGGCAAGCTCAACAAGTTCCCTCACAACATCTTCCGGAACCGGAACATTGCCATCAAATCTCCGGTAACTCCGGCATTTTGTTACAAGCTCCCTGAACAACATAGGCACTCCTGTCAAGACTTTTCCACCCATGCGGCGTCCGTGTATTTCGAAAGCTCATCCCACTGGCCACTGCCGATCCATTCAGAAATATAATCGACCGTTCTGGCATAATGCAAAGGTTCCCTGCATGGCTGCTCCAGCCACTCGGCAAGAATAGAGCCATCAAGGCTCTCCATCGCCATGCCATAGGCGAGTTCCACCATACCAAGGGCATTGGATTGCTGCTCAATCTGACCATCAAGAGGGCGGAGCAACAGCTTCTTTCCGAGATGGAGCGCCTCACCGGGAAGCTCGAATCCCGCATTGCAGACAACGCCATTGCACTCCATCAAATCATCAAGAAAACCTGTCCTGGAATATTCCCTGAAATGCAGATGCTCCTCATCACGACTCTGCGGTACTTTCCCATAAATAAAAAAATCGTACTCACAAAACGGAGCAAAAAAGAGCACAATATCTTCCACCTCTTCAAAGGGGAGATAGACAAGAATTTTGTTCCTCTTCACCGCAACAGCACTCTGCGCATAAAGCACTTCCGGAATAACGGGAGGAAAAATTGGCTGATTGAAACTACTCCAGTGAAGCCCGGCGTTGTATCGGGCAGGGGCAAAATTCAGCAGTATCTGTTTTTCAAAAAAGCTTCCCCGGCCCACAGGTATATCGTATTTGAAGGCATACTGATGACCAAAACCGAGGGAGGGAATATTTCTTGTTCGTGCAACCATTGAGGTGATCGGATCAAAATCGGTAATAATCAGCTTAGTCTCTTTTGTATCAAGCGTAACAACATCCGCCATCAAGCGAACAAGATCAAGCTGAAGCATCGTTTCAAAATAGTTCATCTTTCCCTTTCGGGTAACCAGCGTCAACCCCTTCATCACCCGGTATGGCTCAAATATCTCGACCTCTCTCAACTCATCCTCTTTTCTGCCACTGATAATCACATCAACATCGTGACCATCCTCCCTGAGCTTTCGGACAAGCTCACGACTGCGGCTGATATGACCATTCCCCGTACCCTGAACACCGAAAAGGATCTTCATTCTGCTGAACATTTATGCGTGACGCACCCTCTCTTTGGCACGGGTTACTTTTGTATTTTAAGATTGGCATACTGCACCATCAGAGTCTTTTCTCCTGCATTGCGAAACGTTATCCTCACTTTCTGCCTGGCCCCGCTACCCTGAACATCAAGCACAACTCCAGAGCCGAAAACCGCATGATGCACCATAGTCCCTTCACGAAACAGAGAAGGCTTCGACGTTCCCGCAGCCGCTGCGGCAGAAGATATCGATGAGGTTTTCGGCTGATAACCTCTCGACGGTAGTGACGCGGCTTTTTCCTTTGCCAGACGATCGGAAAGAAAATTTCCGCTCTCTGTCTGCACAATCGAAGAGTCGATTTCACCCACAAACATCGACCGGAGGCAGTGATGCTGCTGACCATACTGGTAGCGGCTCTGCGCCCATGAAAGAAAGATCTTCTCCTGCGCCCTCGTCATCGCCACATAAAAAAGCCGGCGTTCTTCCTCAAGCTCTTCGGGCTCATAGCAGTGCAGAGGAAAAAGCCTCTCTTCAAGGCCGGTAATAAAAACCACCGGAAACTCAAGTCCTTTGGCCGCGTGAACCGTCATCAGAGAGACAAAATTATCGGACTCCTGCGTCTCATCATAGTCAGATGCAAGGGAGATATTCTCCAGAAAATCACCCAGGGAACCTGCATCAGGATTATGGTCAGAAAAATCCCTTGCCATCGAGAGCAGCTCCTGAAGGTTTTCATGACGCGCAAGCGATTCAGTGGTATTTTCCGCCTGCAAGAGCAACGGAATAGAGGTCAGGGCGAAAAGCTCTGTCAGCACATCGTAGACCGTCCCGTTGAGAGCCGTCTTTCTGAGTGCCTCAATAACCGCACTAAAAGAGCCGAGAGCATTGACAAGCCTCGCCTGAAAAGCGCCCTCATCAGCCCGCCGGATCGCTTCATAGATGCTTATTTCCCGTTCTTCGGCAAACTCCTTGAGCTTGGCAATACTGACATCACCGATTTTCCGGGGAGGAAAATTGATAATACGCAAGAGCGATTCACCATCGCGGTCATTAAGAATGAATCGAAGATAGGCAACCGCATCCTTGATCTCCTTGCGTTTGTAAAAAGAGACACTGCCGAAAATCTTGTAGGGAATCTTGTGCTGACGCATGACATCCTCAAGCACCCTCGACTGGGCGTTGGTGCGGTAAAAAACAGCAAAGCTTTTGAACTCAAAGCCCTGTTTCAGGCGCAGGTTGCGTATCTGCTCCCCCACCCTTTCGGCCTCATTCCGCTCATTGTATGCCTCAATCAACGTCAACGGCTCCCCTTCATTGCGGTGCGAAATCAGCTCTTTTTTAATCTGACGGAGATTGCAACTAATCACGTTGTTAGCTGCCTTGAGAATATTTCCGGTACTGCGGTAGTTTTCAACAAGCTTGAAGGTGAGTGCATCATGATAATCGTCCTGAAAGTTCAGGATATTGGAGATATCAGCGCCGCGCCAGGAATAGATCGACTGGGCGTCATCACCCACAACAAAAATATTACGGTGCCTGGCTCCAAGCATTTTTGCGACAAGATATTGAGCCCGGTTGGTATCCTGATACTCGTCAATCATGATATAGCGAAACGTCTCCTGCAACTCCTGGAGTACTTCTGGGTGCGCATTGAATAGTTCAAGCGGTTTGATGAGCAGGTCATCAAAATCAAGGGCATTGTTCTCTTTCAGCTTTCTGGCGTACAACTCGTAAATCTGTGAGGCCTTCTGCTGGTTATAGTCACTGGCATTGCGATGAAACTCCGAGGGCAAAATAAAGCTGTTTTTTGCCCGGCTGATGAGCCCCTGAACCGTATTTACCGGCACCGACTCGGCAGAAATGTTCAGTTCGGCCATCGACTGACGAATCAGGCTTTTGCTGTCCTCACTGTCAAAAATTGAAAAGTTCTTGTCGTAACCGATCAGGTCAATGGAGTTGCGGAGAAGACGGGCAAAAATAGAGTGAAAAGTGCCGATCCACAACCCACGTGAACTGCCTTGATGCAGCAGGGTATCAACACGGTGACGCATCTCGCCAGCGGCCTTGTTGGTAAAGGTAAGCGCAAGAATATTATGGGGAGGTACCCCCGCGTTTCTGATAAGATATGCAATACGGTAGGTAATCACCCTTGTCTTGCCGGAACCCGCACCCGCCAGTACCATCACTGGTCCGGTGGTAGAGATCACGGCATTGCGCTGCACTTCATTGAGATCGTTTAAAAAATCCGTCAATACTTCCTGATACCTGTTAACAGTTAGAGCGCCACCTATTGCTTTCGCAGAACGCCAAAATCTCCAGTTGAATTTCGTACATCTTTACCCTTTTTACAAATCAGAGTCAAACAAATCCTTTTACCGCACCGTAACAACAAGCCACGACGGCATCTTTCCCCACGGATATTTCGCAACAAACCACGAAGTATGCACTCAAAAAGAGAATCGCCAGGTGCCGCACCACTTTTTTCTGATCTTTTAACCACAAGTATCTCACTTTTGGCTTTCAGAGTTGCTATATTTTAATACTAACCATTGCCCACCTAAACGAATGCAATACCATGTTTCCTCTTGTTTACGAAATCAATACAAGAATCTGGCTGCATAAACTGAGCATAGAACATAACCGCTCTGTAACCCTCGGCAACATACCCGATGAGGAGTTTGCCTTTTTTTCAAGCTGTGGCTTTGACATGGTATGGTTGATGGGTGTTTGGAAACCAAGCCAGTACAGCAAGGCAATTGCTACGGCACATCAGGGGCTGAGGGCATCCTTTTTGAAACATATCCCAACCGTAACACCAGAGGATATTGCCTCATCACCCTATTCCCTCCCCTCCTATACCGTCAATGAAGCGCTGGGAGGAGAGACCGAATTGTTGACCTTCCGTGAAAAACTCCATGCAAGCGGCATTAAACTGATGCTCGACTTTGTGCCAAACCATCTTGCCCTTGACAATGCTTTTTTGCCCGAGCACCCGGAGTATTTTATTCCAATATGCAATGAGGAGTGGTGCCTGGATCCCCAGGCTGGCTTTCAGTACAGAAAAGAACAATACCTGGCCTACGGCAAAGATCCCTACTTTGCCCCATGGACAGACACCCTGCAGCTCAACTATGCCAGGAAAGAGACGCACAAGATGATGACCGAGAATCTTTTCAAGGTAAGCTCACTCTGCGATGCCGTCCGATGCGATATGGCCATGCTGGTGCTGAAAAGTGTTTTCAATACAACATGGAGCGGCCTTGGTGGCTTCATGGAAGAGGAGTTCTGGGATAAGGCAATCACGGCCGTAAAGCTCCGTTACCCCGACTTTCTTTTTCTGGCCGAATCATACTGGAGCAAGGAGTGGGAGTTGCAACAACAGGGATTTGACTTTACCTACGACAAACCATTTTATGACTACATCACCGAGGCCTCGATCAACACTGAAAAACTGACGGGACACCTGCTTGGCAATTGGGACTACCAGAAACATCTCTGCCGCTTTCTTGAAAACCATGACGAACAAAGGGCTGCTGAAAAAATCGGACTGAACAATAAGGCCGCAGCTTTGGTGCTGCTCACCTCTCCAGGGATGCACCTTATCCATCAGGATCAGATGGATGGTTTCAAAAAGCAAGTTCCGGTGCAACTGCTCCGGCAAACAACGGAAGTCAACGACGGAAAGCTGGCTGAATTCTATAAAAAACTCTTTTTGCTTCAAGAGAGAGAGGTGTTTCAGGAGGGGCGGATCGAATGGCTCAACCTCAACGCACCCAATAACTCGCATTGTCTTGGTTTCCATCGCTTTACCGCGAAAGAGAGCGCCTACGTTCTGGTTAATTTCAGCGGAACCGGCATTCCTCTCGAATTCAGTCACCCATCCCTTGAACACGGCGCAATGAAGAAGCTCACCATACTCAGTACACAAAACAAAAACAAAACGAGTATTCACTATGCTGAAAAGGTAATGAAAATAACCCTCTGTGCGCACGAAGCAATAGTCATAACCTGCACGACAAAAGTACCAGCCTACAAACAAGAATAAACCCAGGGTTCTATCCTGTTCAAGTACACTATTGACTCCATTCATTTTATGCAGATCATCACCTATACCGTCAGGAGGCGAACCACAAAGCCCATTGAAATCATCGACATTACCGCTGAAGTAAGCGCAGCCCTGCTCTCCTCAGGACTTGAGAGGGGGCAGATAACTGTCATAAGCCGCCACACGACCGCCTTTATTAACATCAACGAAAAAGAGGAGCGACTTCTTGAAGATATGGAGACATATCTCAAGCGTCTTGTGCCAAAAGATGGCAACTACCTCCACAATCTCGATCCCATTGATGGCCGCCACAATGCCCACTCCCATCTCCTCGGCCTCTTCATGAACAGCTCCGAAACCATTCCCTTCGCAGAAGGAAAAATACTCCTCGGAGAGTGGCAATCAATTTTTTTCGTTGAAGTTGACGGGCCTCGCGAAGAGAGAAGCGTCCTCCTTCAGATTTCAGGCATGTAACACTGCGCAAGCCACCAAATTGCCCGACATGGAACCGGGAGCCGCCCGAAATGGTTACAGTTACTGAGTATGAAATAAACCAGTATCTGTGAAATCTCATGCCTGCTTCTCTCCCGGTTTCAATTTCTCAGCCGATAAACGTTCTCTCGGCAATTCGCTCACCTGAAGATCTGAAAAAGCTTACCATTGCTGAGCTTCAGGGCGTGGCTGATGAGTGTCGTAAAGAGGTTATCAACCTCGTCTCCCTCAATGGCGGCCATTTTGCCTCAAGCCTTGGTGTTGTAGAGCTGACCGTTGCGCTGCACCATGTCTACAACGCCCCACACGACAAAATCATCTGGGATGTCGGCCACCAGGCCTACGTTCATAAAATCCTGACCGGAAGAAGGGAACGGATGCAAAGCAATCGTAAGTTCGGCGGGCTGGCTGGTTTTCCCAAAAGAGCAGAAAGTGCGCATGACGCTTTCGGAGTCGGTCACGCCTCCACCTCAATTTCCGCCGCTACGGGCATTGCCGTGGCAAGTGATCTTGCGGGTGGCAATGAAAAGGTGATCGCGGTCATAGGAGATGGCAGCATGACCGGTGGCATGGCCTTCGAAGCGATGAACCACCTCGGCGATCTGAAAAGCGACGTGCTTGTCATACTCAACGACAACCAGATGGCCATTTCGTCCAATACCGGCGCACTCCGGCACCATCTTGTCAACCTGACCCTCAACAAAAGCTACAACAGGGCCCGCAAATTGGTCTGGAAATCTCTTTCGCTTCTCAACAACGGGCTTGGAGAGAAGGCAAAAAAGGCCGTCCGGAAAATTGAGGATGGAGTAAAGGCAGCATTGACACCAGGAGCATTTTTTGAAGCCCTGGGCTTGAGATATTTTGGCCCTATTGATGGCCACAACATAGAGCAGCTCGTCAAGGCGCTCAAAGAGATGCAGGCACTTCCAAACCCAAAGCTGCTGCATGTTATCACCACAAAAGGGAAGGGGTTCAAACCGGCAGAGGAGAACCAGAGCAAATGGCACGCACACAACGGTGGTTTCGATACGACGACAGGCAAATTGCTGAAAACAGCCGAGACCTCGCTTCCCCCAAAATATCAGGAGGTCTTTGGAGAGGCTCTGGTGGAGCTTGCCCTGAAAGACATAAACATCATTGCCATTACCGCTGCCATGCCAAGCGGCACATCGCTCGATCTCTTCCAGAACGCCCTGCCGAACCGTTTTTTTGATGTCGGTATCGCCGAGCCTCATGCCGTCACCTTTGCCGCCGGGCTTGCCTCCCAGGGGTTCAAGCCGGTCTTTGCTGTTTATTCAACCTTTCTGCAGCGAGCATACGACCAGTTGATTCATGATGTGGCGCTCCAGAATCTGCATGTTGTCTTTGCCATCGACCGAGCCGGGCTTGTCGGCGAAGATGGACCAACCCATCACGGAGCATTCGATCTCTCCTGGCTTCACGCCGTGCCGGGCCTTGTCATCATGGCCCCGGCAGATGAGCAGGAGCTGCGCGACATGCTCTATACCGCCCTCTACGAGCTGCACGGCCCGGTTGCCATCCGTTATCCGAGAGGAAACGGAACAGGCATGAGCCTCCGCAAAAACTTCACCTCCCTGCCAGTCGGCAAGGCTGTGATTGCGAGGGAGGGCAACGGTCTTGCACTGTTCTGCATGGGAACCATGACGCAAAAAGCGCTTGAAGTTGCTGCCTTACTCGAAAAAGAGGAGATCCTGGCCACAGTGGTTAACATGCGCTTCCTGAAACCGCTCGACACCGCAGTGATTGAGGAACTGGCATCCCGCTCAACCCATTTTGTCGTTATTGAGGAAAACAGTATAATCGGCGGGCTTGGCAGCGCCGTTATCGACCACCTCAATCCAAAGGGCTTAACCGCTTGGTACTAAAAATCGCCCTCCCCGATGCATTCGTCACGCATGGTCATATTGACGACCTCTACCGTGAAATCGGCTTCGACACCCCGACCATGACTGAAAAAATAAGGCGATTTTACAAAGAGGGGCAGAGGTGAAAAAGAGTAAGGAGAAAGAGCAGAGCCCGCACGAAAAGATTGGTAAACAAACCGGCCAGCAGGTCATCAAGCATGATCCCCCAACCTCCCGGCAACCGCTGGAGGGTATCAATTGGCCCGGGTTTTGCGATATCAAAAAAGCGAAAAAAAACGAGAGAGAGCACCACAGGCCAAATCCCCTCGGGGAGAGCAACAAGCGCCAGCCACTGACCGGCAAGCTCATCAATCGTTACAATTGAAGGGTCATTGCCATAGTGCTCCTCCATCACCCCCCCAGCCCAGATCCCGACGCCAGTGCCAAGCAGAACAAGGAAGAGCAAAAGGAATGGATTGTGCAGCACCGGGAAAAAAAAATAGACGAGAGCGGCCACCATACTCGTCACCGTGCCGGGAGCTGCCGGGAAAAAGCCGATTCCGAAACAGGTGGAGAGGGTTTTTGCCGCGAAAAGCTTCATGTTGTTACTGCCCCTGAAGAGGCTTCTGAAAATAGATGTTCCAGTTACTCACCAGATAAGAGATGCCGGTATAGACGGTAAAAGCCGTTACCAGCAGCATGATATAGTAAAGATTATCGGAAACAAGAAAACTGTTGATCATCACCGCAATACCCTTGCCAAAAAAAACAGCCTCCTTCATCAACATCAGCACCATAACCACATAGACAAAAACATTCTGTACCACGGTTTTGTACTTTGCCTCCACGCTGGTCACTACCGGCCTGTTTTTATATTCAGCATAGACCCTCAGTGCCGTCACAACAACATCGCGAACAACAACCAGCACCACCATCCAGAGAACAAGATAACCCATCCAGTAGTAGAGAAAAAGGGCCGCCGTAATGAGCAATTTATCGGCAAGCGGATCGAGAAAAGCGCCAAGACGAGTCTCAACGCCATATTTCCTTGCATGGTAGCCGTCATAAATATCGGTAAGGGAAGCCACCACAAAAACAATGACGCCAAACAGCTTGAGCCAGGGATCACCCTGCAGCAGCAGTAGAACAAAAACCGGAACGAGAAGAATCCTCAACGCGGTCAACTGGTTGGGTATGGTCAAATATGTCTGGTACTCTTCTTTCAAACCCTGCGGAATTATAATGTTTTGAAGTTAAAAGCCTCAAAGGAAGGCAATAACAGCCTCCCTGAATAGTAAGATACGCTATTGAAGACTGTTTTTCAATGCCTCTGCCCAGTCAGAAATAATAAAGGTTTTAACCCAGCTCCACCACCGTCACTCCTGCACCACCCTCGCCCCACTCACCAAGACGAAAACTCTTGACCGCCTTGTGCTGCAGCAAGAACTCCGCCGTCCGCTGCCGCAGAGACCCGGTACCCTTGCCATGCAGAATTATCGCCGAATGCATACGGTTAAGAAGCATCGTATCAAGAAAATGGTCAATTTTCATAATCGCCTCATCGCCGGTGAGCCCCCGCAAATCAACCGTTGTTGACTCCACAGCCGAGGTTGTTGCCGACCACGAACTCTTTTGCTGGCGAGGGGCGGGCTCTTTGAGATTTTTTTTCACCTGTGTTTTCGATGTCTTTTCAAGGTTTTTCAGCGATGTGGTCAATCTAAAATTACCGCACAGCACCACCACACTCTCCTGATTGACACTCTCGATCTGACCGGAAGCCGTGCTGTCGAGAATTCGAACCAAATCACCCGCACGGATGGTACGGTCAATCGGCACCGTACTCTCAGCTTCAGCACGCAGGGCGGCCTCACTCTTTTCAGCCTCCAGCTTTTTCATTCCAAGTTTTTTTCGCGCATCCTGCACTGTGGTTATGTCAACCGGTGCACTCTTGACCTCCTGAACAATCTCGCGAATCTCTTTTCGGGCATGTTCCACCTCTTTCTGCAGCTCCCTTGAAACGCCAATCTTCAGCTCCCTGCGCTTCCGCTCAAGGCGCGACTCCTCAGTGCGCAAAACAAGCTCCCGCGCCGCAACATCTGCCCGCTGGGCCTCAAGCTGCTGCTTCAGCAAACGGTTTTCCTCAAAAAGGCGGCTCAAATCATCAAGCATCCGGTCAAGCCCGATTCGCTCATCCTGCATGAACCCCGATGCCCGTTCAACCATCGCCCCAGGAAAGCCCATCCGCTTCATCATCGCAAAGGCAAAGCTGTTGCCCGGCAACCCCTTGACAAAGCGGAAGGTCGGCACCAGCCCCGCCCGGTTAAACTCCATCGCGCCGTTCACCACCCCTTCCCGCTCATGGGCGTAAGCCTTGAGGTCACCAAGATGGGTGGTCACAATAGTTTTTGTACCCCGATTGAGCAGCTCCTCCATCACCGCACGGGCTATGGCTCCCCCCTCCTCAACATCAGTACCGGCACAAAGTTCATCAATCAGCACCAGGTCCCGGCTCCCTGCAACATCAAGAATGGTTTTGATGGCGCCAAGATGAGAGCTGAAAGTGGAGAGATCATTCTCAATCGACTGATCATCGCCAATCTCAATAAAAATATCACTGAAAAGAGGAAAGACCGAGCTCTCACT
>CAIMHT010000055.1 GCA_903840935.1 uncultured Chlorobiaceae bacterium | reverse complement strand
GCAAAGAGGTCGTCCTGCTCAATGAAGGCCATCTCCATATCAAGCTGATAAAACTCGCCTGGACTGCGGTCGGCGCGGGCGTCTTCATCACGGAAACAAGGTGCTATCTGGAAGTAGCGGGGAAAACCTGATACCATGAGGAGTTGCTTGAACTGCTGGGGTGCCTGGGGCAGAGCATAGAATTTACCCGGATGGAGGCGACTTGGAACAAGGAAGTCGCGTGCGCCTTCGGGCGAACTTGAGGTAAGAATCGGGGTCTGTATTTCAATAAAATCCTGCTCTTCGAGGTAGCGGCGCACGGCGGCAGTCAGGCGACTGCGGAAAATGATATTTTCGTGAATTTTTTCACGACGCAGGTCGATAAAGCGGTATTTCAGGCGCAACTCTTCCGAGGTCTGCACTTCGTCGGCCACCGGAAAAGGCAGTGCTTGCGCATTGCTCTCAACCGAAATCTGGTTGACAACCACCTCAATTTCACCCGATGCGAGGCGGGGGTTGATGGCACCCGGAGCGCGCCGGACAACGACACCCTCGATACAGATAACTGATTCGAGATGCAGTTGCTCTGCTTTTGCAAAGAGCTCCTGCTGCTCAGGCTGGATAACAAGCTGGCTGATACCGGTATGATCTCTCAGATCAATAAAAATCAGCCCGCCATGATCCCGTTTTCGGTGAACCCAGCCGGCAAGCCTGACAGAGCCATGCTCACGCTCCGGACTAAGTAATCCGCAATAATCAGAACGGAACCGGTTTTTCAGAATCTGCGTGCTCTCGGCAGCTTTTCTCATAATATTCCTGTCGTCCTTTGTATGAAGAAATTGAAAAAATTTAAAAGCATGAATATGAAGAATATTTTCTCATTTATGAAACCCTGTGGTGCCGCCATCACTCAATAGACAAGCTCCCCTCCAAACTCGGTGACAAGAAAGCGGATGACCTGATTGTGCTGTGAAAGCTCCTGAAAAATAGTAAAGACTGTTTTTTCTCTCGTACAGGCATCTTTTTCGGCATCATACTGAATACGAAGCTGAAGCGGCAGGGCATAAAACTCTGAAATTTCCTGCTGAAGCTCTGCACGCTCCTGCTGAAGCTCCTCATAAGAAAACTTTCGGCAACAGGCAATGTCGAGCACGCCATCGGGAGTACAGGCAACAAGTTCGCATGATTGCAGGTGCGTTGCCATCAGATTTTTTGTTTTTTTTCCCATATACTCAAGAAACTGGTGCCATTCAACCTTGAGCAAGTCAAGGTCAGCCAGAGGCTCGGCACCTTCGGGGTGCACGGTGCCGGATGGACTCTTGGGAAGAATCTTCGGCAATACTGAATTTGAGGCAAAACTTGAGAGTTTTTTCTGCCATGAACCAAGATCAAACTCGCCGCTTTCGGAGGGCTTCGCAGCAGGAGCAAGAGCAGGAGCAGGGAGGGATGGTACGGAAAGTGACGCAGCCGGAGGTGACTCCTTTTTCAGGGGCTTGTCAGGTGCTTTTTTTTTTGAGCCTGCAATTGAGGTTGTGGTTCCGCCGCCATGGCTGCAGCAGGAACGACGTGCACAATGTCAATCAATTTCAGCAGAGCAAGCTCAAAACGAAACTGGTATTCAAACTGAAACTTCAGCTCTTTTTGTGTCAGCAAAAGAAAGTCAACCATCTGCATGACTGCAAAAGGGGAAAACTTGGCCGCATCGCGCATGTAGCGCTCACGGATCGCATCGGGACGCTCGACCATACGGGTGGAAGAGAGATTCTGTACCACCAAAAAATTGCGAAAATGCTCGATCAGCTTTTCAAGAAAGTCCTGTTCGTCATAACCATTTCTGATCACAAACTGCGCAACATCAAGCATCTTGACCGCATTGCGCTGGGCGACAGCATCAGTGACCTCAAAGAGGTGGTCATCATCAATATAGTTCAGCAACTCAGAGACGCCGAGGTACGTGATACTTCCCGTGTGATCGTTCTCGGCTGAAAATGCAATAACCTGGTCAAGAATACTCTGTGCATCACGCATGGAGCCCTGCGCTTTGCGACCGATAAGCTGCAAGGCGTCGCCGTCAACGTTGATGTGCTCGGCATCACAGATAAGCTGCAGTTGCTTCTGGATCTCCTCAAGCGGAATACGCTTGAAGTTGAAACGCTGGCAGCGGGAGGCGATGGTTGCCGGAATCTTGTGCAGTTCCGTGGTGGCAAAAATGAAAATTGCGTGCGACGGAGGCTCCTCAAGGGTTTTCAGGAATGCGTTGAATGCGGCAATGGAGAGCATGTGCACCTCGTCGATAATATAGACGCGGTAAATTCCTTTTTGCGGGCCGTAGCGCACATTTTCACGCAAGGTACGGATATCGTCAACGCTGTTGTTGGATGCGGCATCAAACTCCGCAATATTCATGCTGGTGCCGGCATCAAAGTCACGGCAGCTCTCGCACTCACCGCAAGGTTCAGTAACCTGCTGCAGGTACTCGGCATCCTCCATCATCTTCTGGCAGTTCAGCGCTTTGGCAAAAACCCTTGCCGCAGTTGTCTTGCCAACGCCGCGCAATCCCGAAAAAATATATCCGTGCCCGACCCGACCCATGCGCAGTGAATTCTGGATGGTACGGGTAACATGCTCCTGTGCGGTAATGTCTGCAAATTTTGCCGGTCTGTATTTCCGGGCTATAACCTGATAACTCATTATGGTGTTTGATTACTATCCTCTAACAAAGGGGCAAGGGGCAGATTCATGCGGTTTTTGAGGCATTCAGTGACTCCCCTGCTGATCGTTCCCAAATGTACGCTATTACCTCCTGAAATCAGCGAGCCGTTTTCATCGCTCCAGAAGCCGGACGGAATTATTGCATAAAGATCGTACAGTGTCAGAACATACAGGTCACGGCTGACCGCAAGAGCGCCATTTACGGTAAGATGAACCAGATCGCCGAGCAGCAGGATATCAACAATTTTTCGTACACCGGAAGGAGTAATGCCATGAACAACCTTCAGAATTTTTTTCATGTCCATGGCATTGCCGCTTTTCTGGCCACTCCAGATAAGAGCGAGTACCGAAAGAACCTCCGGCACTCCACGAATGGGGTTGAATGGTTCGGCTACCATGCCTTCAGGTTTCAGGGCTCCAAGACAAAAAACAAATTCAGCACCGGTCAGTACCACAATCCAGCCAAGATAGATCCAGAAAAAAAGCATCGGTATGACCGACAGTGCCCCGTAAATATGCTCAAAGGTTGCAAAATGGGTAATATAGAACGCAAACCATCTCTTTGAGAGTTCAAAAAGAACTGCGGCAAGGAGCGCACCGGAAAAGGCGTGAACAAACCTGACTCGACGGTTTGGAACAAGCATATAGAGCAGAAAAAAGGCAACAATCGAGTTGATGAAGGGAAAAAAGGAGAGGAAACTGGTTTTCATTTCAAGCAAAGGGCCCGCTGTAAAGACCGTATACCATACATAAGAGCTTGCGGCAAGACTGCTTCCGATAAGCACTGGCCCGAGCGTGAGTACCGTCCAGTAAAGGGTAAAACCTTGCAGAGCCTTGCGGGGTGCATGAACCTCCCATATCTCATTGAGCGTATGATCAACCGTTGAGATGAGAAAGAGTGCAATAATGAAAAGAAAGACGCCTCCAAGAATCGGTACGCTGGAAGTTTTTCCAATAAAATCAGCCAGATAGTTGTTGAGCACCATGCCAGCTCCCGGCATGAAATTCTGGACAAGAAAGTCCTCAATCGAGCGTTTGAAGGGTGCAAAGACCACAAAAACATTCAGGATTGAGAGAATGATGGCAAGCATCGGTACAATCGAGAGAAGCGTCTCAAAAGCAAGAGATCCGGCACCAAGAAAAATCTTGTCGTGAAGAAAATTTTTCCAGAAAAACGGCACAAAAGCACGCAGATGGCGTGTGGCTCCAGCATGGAAGGCCAATTTCGATTTTTTCACTCTCCTTTCCATCATCTCTTCCTTTTGTTCCGAAGCCACTCTACACTGCAAGCCAATGTTTTGGTAAACTTATTTCTTCATCCTTCGCTGAGGGTTCCGACTGATCTTACCCTGGTCATCAGCAAAAGTCCAATCGTAAAAAAGAACAGCAAGGAGGCAAGCGCCACTTTCTGGCTTCCAGCCTGCGCCGACACCAGCCCGAACACAAGAGGACCCACTACAGCAGAAGCCTTGCCGAAAGTACCGTCATAAAAACCAAAAAACTCGGTAACATGTTCCTGGGGTGTCAGGCGGGTCATCATGGATCGGGATGCGGCCTGCGACGAGCCCATGGACATGCCGGCAAGCATCCCTGTATAAAAAAAGAGCTCCTTGCTGTCGGCAAAAATAGCCGCAACAACGACGATAAACCAGATCAAAAGCGTGATGACAATCGTCCGTTTTGGCCCTATTTTATCGGTCACAAAGCCGAAAATAACCGAACCGGCAATGGCGGTAGTCTGCACCAGCATAAAGAAAACAATCAGCTCTCCGGTCGTAAAGCCAAGGGTGTTCTGGGCATAAATCGACGAAAAAGCGATAACGGTTAAAATTGCATCATTATAGAAAAAGTAGGCAAGCAGAAATCTCGCAAGATCGGGATAACTCATGATATTCTGAACCGTATACTTAACCTCCCTGATGGACGTAACAAGTGCGGCAACAGAGAGGGCCGGCCGATCCTCTTTTTTTTCATCCCGCAGCACAAGAAAAAGCGGCGCGGAAAAGAGCGCAAAAAAAATCGCAGCCACAAAAAAACTCAGTTGCACATTCGGCATGTTCGACAAAACAATCCCTTTGGCGAGCAGTGGCTTGACCAGCAGCAGGATAGCGAGCGCCCCAAGGTAGCCCATGGCAAAACCATACCCGGAGAGCCTGCCGACACTCTTGTCGGAGGCAAGTTCCTTGAGATAGGAGTCATAGAAAACAAGTCCCCCCTCAAAGCCCATGTTGGCAAAAACAAAAAGCAGAAGAGCCACCACCGCCATTCCAGGGGCCGAAAAAGAGAGCAAGGCTGTGGCAACAATGGAGGTGATGGTAAAAACGAAAAGAAAGCGCTTCCGTTTTCCCGAATAATCGGCGGCAGCTCCAAGAACCGGCGAGATGAGGGCGACAAGCAGCATCGAGAGGCTGATACTGAAACCCCACAGGGCATCGCCCCACGGCTCGCCCTTGCAGATCACATTCTTGAAAAAGAGCGGAAAAACAAAGGTGACCATCATCACGCTGAACGAAGTGTTGGCAAAATCAAAAAGCAGCCAGGAAAACACTTTATATTTCTGCGTCACAATAGTTCCCAATGTTTAACTCGTGAGAGCATCTTGCACAAAGCGCTTACACTCCGGCAATATGCTGGAAAAGTGATTCAAAGAGCCCTCTTCCATCAAGAGAGCCAAGACTCTTTTCGCTCGCCCGTTCGGGATGAGGCATCAAGCCGAGCACATTGCCCTGGCGGTTGATAATTCCCGCAATGTTCTGCAAGGAGCCGTTCGGATTGGATTCATCGCTCACCAGGCCCTCTGCATCACTGTATTTGAAAACAATCTGCTCGTGCTCTTCAAGGCTTTCGATAACTTCGGGAGGAGCAAAATAGTTGCCCTGACCATGCGCAATGGGGATACTGAGGAGTTGATCCTGCTGGTACCGGCTCGTAAAGATGGTTGAGCTGTTCACCGTTTTGAGGGTGGTCTGGCAACAGAGAAACTTTTTATCGCGGTTCTTTGAAAGAGCGCCTTCAAGCAGTCCGCTTTCGAGCAGCACCTGAAATCCATTGCAGATGCCAAGCACCGGAAATCCTTTTCGGGCAAACTCGATAACTTCCTGCATGATGGGAGAAAAACGGGCTATAGAACCCGCACGAAGGTAGTCGCCATAGGAAAAGCCGCCAGGCAGAATGATTGCCTTTGCTCCCTGAAGATCATGGTCATTATGCCAGAGCATACGCGGCTTGACGGCGTTGAACGAACCGACGGCATACTCCGTATCATGATCACAATTTGAACCGGGAAAAACAACGACACCTACAGTTACATCAGCCATAATTGCATGCTATTTAATTGACTTGTTCCAGCTCAAAGGAGAAATTTTCCATGACCGGATTCGATAAAAGTTTCTGACAGATTTCGTTGCAGATGCGTTCAGCCTGCTGCAACTCCTCTTCATTGATGATTACCTCTATATATTTGCCGATTCTGGCTGATTCCACGGTATGGTAACCGAGATTTTTCAGGGCGTGCTCGACCGCTTTGCCCTGGACATCAAGAATGGACTGGCGAAGGGTAACTTTTATTTTTGCAGTATAGGGCATTATCATGCGTATGGTTGAATGGAAAAAATCAGGTCTGCCATTGACGACGCCACAGCAGCGTGAGTGAGCGTACAATACCGAGCAGAATATACAACAACATGGCAAGAAAAAAAGCTTTCGAGTGAAAGAGAAGCACGCAGAACATGGCGGCTATATAGGCTGCCATTTGCAGGGGTTGACGCCGAAAGGAGTCAACGGTAGGTTTGGGCAGGGCATCATAATTCACCTTGCTGACCATGAGCAGGGCAAGTGCCATGGAGAGACCGGCCAGAAACATCTTCATCAATGCTGGAGGAAAGATCGGATCACCAATCATCCAGAGCACAAACCCGGCTACCGTCAACGCCTGTGCGGGTGTCGGAAGACCAGAAAAAGACTCTTTATCATAACCGATCATACTGATATTGAAACGGGCAAGCCTGAGACCACTGCCGATCATGAGAAGGGAACTGACACAGATACCGGTAATGCCCGGCAGCCCTTCAAGACCGAACTTGTAGACCAGATATGCGGGAGCGGCTCCAAAAGAGACAAGATCAGAGAGAGAGTCAAGCTCAACGCCAAAGTCAGAGGTGCCGTTGGTGATTCTGGCCACAAAGCCATCAATAGTATCAAAAAATGCTGCAAGAATGATGAACCAGCAGGCAGCAACAAAACTCCCCTCCCCGGACATCACAATGGCGATATAACCGCACACCATGTTCATGACGGTAAAAACCGAAGGGACAAACGAGCGCGATACTGAGGGAAAAAATGGTGAGCGCTCTTTTGAACTGTTTTTCAGAAAAGGGGGGTATCGTTTCTGAGCCCTTTGTTTGCCACTATCACTCATATACAGGAATATCCTTCATCGGAAGAAAAAAATTTCATAAGAAGCAAAAAACGCCTCGATGGAGCGTGACTTTTCGAGCCACACTCCATGCTGAATATTAAGGTAATGAAATTTATACTCTTTTTGGAATTCTGCATAGGGGTCCCTGCGCCATGCGTCGATCTGCCGAATAGGGTTGAATTTTGGTATCATCATCAATAATTGCCTTCGTTACCACAATTGTTGCATTCCATGGGCAGGGTGAAATGATATTTGGGGGTATTAGGGCGGTATGACCCAGACCCAGCCCTAACGGTTAATTAGGGCGGGATGACCCCGCCCCTACGGTTAATAACTTTCATCGGGGGATGGGAAATTGACCTCCCTGACGTCCTCGACGTATTGGCGGACGGCGTGCTCGATAACGGTATTCAAATCGGCGTATTGCCGGACGAAACGGGGATGAAACTCCCTGTTAAGGCCAAGAATGTCGTTGATGACGAGCACCTGGCCGTCACAGGCAGCTCCGGCACCGATGCCGATGGTGGGAATGGTCAGCGAGCGGGTCACTTCGGCTGCGAGCGCAGAGGGAATTTTTTCGAGCACAACGGCAAATGCTCCCGCCTGCTCGATAATTTTGGCATCTTCGAGCAGTTGTTCGGCCTCTCTCTCCTCCTGTGCCCTCACCCGGTAACTGCCGTACTTGTAAATCGACTGCGGCATGAGACCAAGATGACCCATGACGGGAATGCCAACATCAGTAATTCTTTTGACGGTATCGGCAATGATCGTACCTCCCTCCAGTTTGAGTGCATCACACCCATGCTCCTTCATGATCTTTCCTGCATTGCGCAAGGCCTCATCACCTGAAATCTGATAGCTCATGAACGGCATATCAACGACAACCATTGCCCGGCCGCTTTCGTCGTGCACACCTTTTACAACAGCCTTGGCATGGTAGATCATCTCCTCAATGGTAATGGGCAGTGTCGTACTGTGTCCGGAAAAAACATTGCTTGCGGAATCACCGACAAGAATGACGTCGAGACCTGCCCGATCAAGGATTTTGGCCATGGTGTAGTCATAAGCGGTCAGCATCGATATTTTCTCGCCGTTCTGCTTCATATCGAGCAATCTTCTTGTGGTAACATGACCCGATTTCTGCTGGGCGCTTCTGTTCATAATGACTGCGGCTTAATGGATTGAATGTTCGTGATGTTCAAAAATATCCTGCAAATTGCAGGTATAAAGTTCCTCTGTTTCGACGCCATGCAGTTTACCTGCGGCAGAGCGCATCAGCTTACTCAGTTGAGCATAGTCGGGAATGTAGCCGAGAATCTCCTGAAGAGAGGTTGTTTTTTGCTCCATTTCACTCGTTATCTCCTCGAAAGCATCTCCTTCGGAAAGGGTCATAAGGGAGCAAAGCCCTTTGTGTCGCGACGACAGAGGAAGCGACCCATGCTGCAAAAGAACGTTACGGCTCTTTCGCTGTGCTGATCCAACGAGTTTCCGGCCTTCAACCTGAAGCTCATAACGGGCTGATGCGGTAAAGCAACTGACCGCTCTGGAAGCTGCCCCCTGATGCTGCGGAAGAGTTGAACGGCAAAAGAGCGCATGAATGTCAAGGCTTTCAAGAGCAAGCTGGATGACTTCATGCACCATACGGTAAAGTTCGGAGTTCGGTGCCACCGACTCTGCAAAAAAACTGTAGGTAAATTCCTCTGCATGAAAGACTGCCCTGCCACCGGTAGGTCTTCTGACAACATCAATACCCTCCGAACGGCATTTAAGCAGGTCGATACCCGAAATATCCTGATTATACCCTATCGTAACGGCATAAGGGTGCCAGGCATAAAATCGCCAGAGACAACAGTCACGGCCATAACGCTGTTGAAACCGTCCATCAAGAAATGCGTCCATCAACTGCCGGTCAATAGCCATATTCTCTTCACCGGTATGAAACCCTGAGTCAAGACAATAAACCTTTGAAAAAAAAGTATTCACCATTATAACCCCTCCCGGGGACTCTACAGGACGCCGCAACACAAGTGCTATTGCAAATAGGGAGCAAGATAATAATTATTTTTACCCTGTACATTGTTTGTCTCCTGTGAGACGGGTATTTTGCAGCAAAGTGCCATCACCTTACCAATTGTCATTACCATACTCATGCCACGTATAACTGTTGCTCTCATTTTTGGAGGCAGGTCAAGCGAACACGAAATATCTATCATCTCGGCAAAATCAATAGCAGCCAATATCAATCGAGAGCGCTACAAGGTACTTCCCTTCTATATCACACATGAGGGTCACTGGCTCAGCAACGGAATTGCGCAGGATATCCTGAACCTTGACCTTACAGCTATCTTGAGAAACTCTTCACTTGAAGCAACAGCCTCAACCCTCCGTGAAATGGTAAAAAAGGCTGCTCAGAAGCCTTTTAACTTTGATTTCAAGAGTGCCGGCATTGAAGTGGCATTTCTTACGCTTCACGGAACTTATGGTGAAGATGGCCGCATTCAGGGATTTCTGGATACCTGCGCTGTTCCCTATACGGGATGCGGCGTTCTCGCCTCAGCACTCACGATGGACAAGGCGCTTACCAAACTTTGCGTTGCCGATGCGGGTCTTGCTGTCGCGCCATCGATTACTCTCTTAAGCGCCGATTACCATACCGATCCGGAAGGTGTTCGTTCCTTGATTGAGCAGCAGTTCGAATATCCGTTTTTTGTCAAACCGGCAAATCTCGGTTCCTCGATAGGGATCTCAAAGGTGCATCATGGCACCGACCTCCCTTCAGCCCTTGAAAGCGCCTGCTCGCTCGACACAAAGGTGCTGGTCGAAAAAGCAATCAAGGGCAGGGAAATTGAGGTCGCTGTACTTGGCAATGAAAAACCGGAAGTTTCCCTGTGCGGCGAAATCGAACCTGGCAGCGATTTTTACGACTATAAGGACAAATACATTCACAACACAGCAAAGCTTTTTATCCCGGCACGCCTTCCCGGCGCAATGCAGGAAGAGGTGAGGAGCGCTGCGCTGAAGGCTTACAAGGCTCTTGGATGCCAGGGTATGTCGAGAATAGATTTTTTTGTGGACGAAAACACGGGGAGCATTGTCCTTAACGAGGTCAATACGATTCCTGGCTTCACCGACATCAGCATGTATCCACGGCTCATGGAGGCCAGCGGTATACCGTTTCAGGAACTTGCAGAGCGCCTGTTGCAGCTCGCACTGGAAACCATACGACCATGATCAGGGAACCATACCTGTTTTTTGCAGAAGTTTCGCTTGACCTGTCAAGAGGAAGATTCCAGTCAGGCATCAATAAACTCGATCCATTTTCAGAGCTGTTTGCCGACTCATATCTTTTTCACCTGCTCTACGCAAAGGCGCTCAAAGGACTCAGGAATAACACTCTCGCCGGAGAATATTTTCGAAAGTGCTGCGCGATAGCCCCGGCCAACCAGATCGCCTGGCAAGAGCTCATTGAGCTTCAAGCTTCAGCAGGAAAAGAGGAGTTGCTCGCTCAACCACCCGTATTCGACCCCGTCACCGATGAACTTGAAAAGCTGACTGCGGCACTGATGAAATTTGAACCGGCAAAAACAACGGAAAACGCTGACCCAACCTCAATTCTTGAGCAAAGGCAGCCTTTTTCCGATGACACAACCATTGCAGTACCCACCGAAAGCCTTGCGAACCTCTTCACCAAACAGGGTGCCTATAAAAAAGCAATAAAAATATACACGCATCTTATTCAGTTGAAACCGCAAAATGCTGAACTCTACCAGCAGGAAATTGACTCGCTCCTTGAAAAACTCTAAGAACAAAAGTAAATACGTAGCCAGTAAATGAAACGATTTCACTGGAATATATAGTTTAAACCGGAGTATATTAAGGAATGAATGGTATCGGGATAAACACTAAACGGTTAAGATATTGTATTTTGGTTTCCAGAATTTTTTCATGTTTCTGCATTGCTGCGCTTTTTCTTGCTTCACCCTCGAACGGCAGGAGCAGTGAACAAGCGGAAAGAAAACTTTCTCTTGCCAATTGTATTGAGGTTGCGCTGAGTAACGCAACTTCAGCAAAGAAAGCTGACTACAACCTGAAACTCCGAGGTGTCGATCTTCTGAGACGTTACGGCACCTTTCTTCCCCATCTCTCCTCATCCGTCGGCTACTCACCCTATACGCTCAGAAGAAGTTATACGCCCGGTGATACGGCTCTCCACGAAACCACGACAAAATCGGTTGACGTGGCCCTTACTACTTCGCTCAATCTTTTTAACGGGTTCAGTGACTACGCTGCCCTGCAATCCTCGCTCAAACTCGAACGCGCTTCACAATATAGTCTTCGACGAGTAGTCGAAAGTGTCGTTTTCGATGTTACCCAGGCTTATTATCAGGTACTCCTGAACCAGGAACTTCTTGCCATTGCCAGAGAAAACCTCTTGCTTGCCCAGGATCAATTGACCCTCACCGATCGGCAATATCAGATTGGCCTGAAATCCATGATTGATCGCTACCTGCAGCAGGCTGACGCGTCTGAAAGCGCTCTGTCAGTCATAAAGGCAGAGACCCGAATGCAGCGCAGTATGTTTGAACTGCTTCGCCGCCTTCAAGTAGATCCGCAAACAAAAATCACTATCGCACCATCTGCCGATGAGATGAAAGTGCCTCTGCCATCGAAATTAGCTATCGACAGCCTTGCCATAATTGCGCTGGAACGACGCAACGACATCAAAAGCAAGGTACTCGAAACAGATGCTGCCAGATGGCAGGTCAGGGAGACTCGGGCGCCATGGTATCCAAGAGTTGACCTTGATTTCAGCCTCAGCACAGGCGGCACGGAGTACCTGCGCCATGAATACAGCTCTCTTCCGCTTTCTGAGCAGTTAAACAATAGTGTCGGATATTCGGTCGGACTGAACCTCAGTTGGGCACTTTTTGACGGATTTCAAACACGCTACAATGTCGAATCGGCCAAAATCAACCAGTTGAACCAGCAACTCGATTATGACGATCTGAAAAAGAGTATTGTTATTGATCTTCAGCAGTCTGCGGCAGAGTACAGTTCGGCATTCATGCAGATCGAAACAGCCAAAGTCTCCCTGAAAGCAGCTCGCTCGGCATACGAAGGCATCAAAAGAAAATATGAGCTCGGTGCGGCAAATTTTGTGGAACTCAGCACAGCACGAGCCACACTCTTCAATGCCAGATCCAATCTCTCCCAGGCAACCTATAATCTTGCACTGCAAAAAAGTGTCCTTGATTTTACAACAGGTAATATCGTCATACCATACCAACCAGAATTCTCTCCACCATTGAAATGAGTAAACAAAAAATTTGGCTGAAACGAAAAACAACCCTGATTGCACTTGCCGCACTTCTGATTGCTAGCGGGTTGATCTATACATTTTTCCAGATTCGCGAAAAACCCGTTGAGGTAACAACCGAAAAAGTTTTTGTCAAAGAGGTTGTCCATGTCGTCACCGCTACAGGTAAAATTCAGCCAGCACTTGTTGTTGCCATGTCGCCCGATGTCTCGGGAGAGATTATCGAATTACCAATCCGGGATGGCCAAAGCGTTCAGAAAGGAGATCTCCTGTTCAAAATCCAGCCTGACATCTACATCAACCAGGTGGAACAAAGCCTTGCCCAGATGAATGCGGCCAAATCGCAAAGCAAGGAAACAGAAGCCCGAAAGCTCAAGGCTGAAGATGATTTCCGCAAGGCATCACTGCTTTACAAAGAGAAGCTGATCTCCCAGTCCGATTACATAGCATCCAAAACCAATGCAGAAGCTGCACAGGCAATCTATCACGCATCAATCTTCACCATAAAGCAAAACAAAAGCCTGCTCGACCAGAATCAGGAGAGGATGAAAAAAACCGTCGTTCGTGCACCGATCAACGGCACCATCATCGCGCTGAACAGCAAGCCGGGCGAACGTGTTGTCGGTACCGGGCAGTTTCCAGGCACAGAGGTACTGCGCCTTGCAAACCTTGACAGTATGCAGGTTCAAGTAGAGGTCAATGAAAACGATATCGTCAATGTAAAACTGGGGAATCCTGTTTCAATCACGGTTGACGCTTATGGCGAGCGCATCTTCAAGGGCATTGTCCATGAAATTTCAAATTCAGCCATATCAAAGGCTGCCGGAACACAGGAGGAGGTGACCAACTTTTCCGTCAAGATACGCATCTTTAACCATGAGCGTCTACTGAAACCCGGTATGAGCGCAACGGCGGATATTGAGTCGCAACGGATAAAAAACGCTCTTGTTGTCCCCATTCAAAGTGTTACGGTACGAGGCGCAAACACCACCGCTGAGGTCGAAAAAGCTGAGAAAAGCCCAGTAACCATTGCACCAGTTGGAAAAGTACTGGAAAGTGAGCAGGGGGTTTTTGTTGTCAAATCAGGAAAAGCATGGTTCCGGCCAGTCAAAACCGGAACAACGGACAATACCCATATTGAGGTCACAGCCGGACTCAAAAAAGGAGAAGAGGTTGTTTCAGGAAGTTATACCGCCATCACCAGCAAGCTTAAGAATGGCTGCATGGTCAAACAACCGCAACAATAGCGTCAATATGACCTCAAATGTTATCACCATGCAGTCGCTCTGCAAATTTTATGAAATGGGCGATCAGGTTGTCCGGGCGCTCGACTCCATCAACCTTGATTTCAAACAGAACGACTATGCGGCAATCATGGGTCCTTCCGGCAGCGGAAAATCAACACTCATGAATATTATCGGTTGCCTTGATACGCCATCCTCCGGCAGCTATGAGCTCAATGGGCAGAGTGTGGCTGAAATGAATGATGATGAACTGGCGCGTATCCGAAACCGCGAAATCGGCTTTGTTTTTCAAACCTTCAACCTTCTTCCCCGTCTTAACTGCCTGCGCAATGTCGAACTGCCGCTGATCTATGCCGGTGTCTCACCCGAAGAGCGCGAAGAGCGAGCGACAGAAGCGCTCATGAAGGTAGGACTTGGCGAGCGGATCATGCATAAACCCTCAGAACTTTCCGGAGGCCAGATTCAACGGGTTGCCATAGCAAGAGCACTCATCAACAAGCCCTCAATCATCCTTGCCGACGAGCCTACCGGTAACCTCGATACCGCAACCAGTCGTGACATCATGAATATCTTCGGAACGCTTTCCGAAGCAGGCAATACCATCATCCTCATTACGCATGAAGAGGATATTGCCCGCTATACCCGCCGTCTCATCCGCCTCCGGGATGGCAAAATCGAAAGCGACAGAAGCCAATGAACAGTAGTACCTGGCAACAGTTCCGCTATGAAAGCGCCGAGAGCCTGAAGATGGCGCTCTTTCAGATCCGGGCAAACAAGATACGGTCGTTTCTTACCGCGCTTGGTGTCATTATCGGCATTGTTGCCATTACCATGATGGGCACGGCGATAAACGGCATCGACCGGGGGTTTGACAAAAGCCTTGCCATGCTCGGCTACGACGTTATCTATGTCCAGAAATCATCGTGGAGCACCATGGGACAATGGTGGCGCTACCGGAACCGTCCAGACCTGAAAACAGAGTATGCTGCCCAGCTCAACCGAATTATTGCCGACAATCCGCATTCAGAGCTACTCATCGCTGTTCCCCAGATGTCAACCTATCAGGCATCGGCAAAATACAGGGAACGAAACCTTGAACAGGTCTTTTCACTCGGTACCAACCATGACTACCTGCAAACAGCATCCGGCAACCTCTCCGCTGGCCGCTTCTTTACTCCCGGAGAGTCTGCCGGCAGCGCCATGGTATGTGCCATCGGAGAGGATATTGCAGTCGGGCTTTTTCCCAATGAGCCAGCTCTTGGAAAATCCATCCAGATAAAAAACCGCAAGTTCCGTATTATCGGAATTTTCCGAAAACAGGGCAAGTTTCTCGGCCTTTTCAGCTTTGACAACCAGATCATCATGCCTCTTGGAGCCTTTGAAAAGATCTACGGTAAAAACATGTTCATCACCATGCGGGTAAAAATCAAGAATCAGGAGCGCGTTGCAGAAGCCAAGGAGGAGTTGCTCGGACTGATGAGAAGAATCCGGCGACTTGCCCCGGGAAAAGAGGAGGACTTCTCCATCAACGAACAGCAAGCATTCAAAAGCCAGCTTGACCCAATAAAAAACGGCATTGCCATCGCAGGCATTTTCATTACCGGTATGTCGCTCTTTGTCGGCGCCATCGGCATCATGAACATCACTTTTGTGAGCGTGAAAGAGCGCACCAGGGAGATCGGACTGCGCAAAGCCCTTGGGGCAAGACGCCGCACCATTCTCCTTCAATTTCTTATAGAATCGGTCATGATATGCCTTATCGGAGGAGGAGTCGGGCTTGCTACCGCCCTTGTCATCACCATTGCCATCGAAAAAATTATGCCTGATTTCCCGGTGCAATTCTCCCCTGATCTTGTCATGGCGAGTCTTGCCGTTTCCGTCATCACAGGAATCATCTCCGGTCTTGCTCCGGCTGTTACGGCATCAAAGCTCGATCCGGCCGACTCGCTGCGTTATGAATAGAGGATGTTATGCTACTGCGTGAAACCATCATCCAGGCGATCTACTCCCTGACGATCAACAAGCTCCGTTCATGGCTTACCATCATGGGTGTAGCCGTAGGCGTCTTCTCCATCATTGCTGTCATGACGGCCATTGATGCCATTGACAAAAGCGTTGAATCAGGCCTGACAAGCCTCGGAGCCAACACCTTCCAGATACAAAAAAACCCGGCAACGGTATTCGGCAGCGGACACAGCAGGAACCTCTATGCAAACCGCAAAGATATCACCTACAAGCAGGCGCTTTTTTTTCGCAAAAGCATGGAATCGAAAACCCGCACGATCGGCTTGATCATCACAAGCATGGCCAATCAGGCAAAATATGCCAACCTGACCACAAATCCCGATGTAACGATGACCGGCGGTGACGAGAACTTTGCCACATCCAACGGCTACACCATCGCACTCGGTCGCAATCTCGCTGAGAATGATATCCGCTCTGCAAGAAACAGCGCAGTCCTTGGCGGAGAAGTTGCGGCAACGCTCTTCCAGTCGGGCGAAAACCCTCAGAACAAGTTTATCAAGGTCAACGGTGAAATCTACTCGGTAGCCGGCGTTTTTGAAAAAAAGGGCGCCGCCTTTGGTCAGAGCCAAGACAACTTTATCCTCATTCCCATTACCCGATACCTCGACCATATCAATGAAAAGAGCAGCATCGCCATCACGGTTGAAGCGCTTTCACGCAAAGAGTATCCACAGGCAATCGACCGGGCGATCGGTGCCATGAGACTTGCAAGGGGACTTACTGTCAGGGAGCCCAACGATTTTGAAATCAGGACAAATGAATCACTCATAGACTCATTCCGCGATATTCAGCGCGCCATCGGTATCGGCGCCTTCATCATCAGCTTTATGGCCCTGCTGACTGCAGGAGTCGGTATCATGAACATCATGCTGGTCAGCGTCACCGAAAGAACCCGGGAGATCGGTATCAGAAAATCAATAGGGGCACCCCGCAGAACAATTCTTCGCCAGTTCCTCTTTGAATCATTTTTCCTCTCCATTGCAGGAGGAGTAATCGGTATTCTTGGAGGCGTTGTGACGGGAAACATCATCGCACTGCAATTCAACCTCCCCCTGATTTTCCCCTGGATCTGGATAATCGTCTCCATGATGGTCTGCTCCGGTATCGGCATAACCTTTGGGCTCTTCCCCGCATGGAAAGCCGCCAACCTCAACCCTGTGGAAGCATTGAGACCAAAGTAGGTTCATGAAATACTGAACAGGTTTGCTGCGTACTGTTTAACCTGATGCATCATGGTTGATTCACCGGCAACAAATGCTTCGAGCTGCTTTTTCAGGCCGGAGCCTTCAGCGTATGTACTATCCACACGATCCCACGCTGGCAGCACATCGTTTTCAATCCACTGCCATCTGTGCTCCCGGTCAGTAACACTCTTGATAGCGGTCAGCGTTTCGAAATATCCTGAAAAGGATGAAAAAGAGGCTTTAACGTTTTCAACCGCTCCGGAAAAATCAAGCTCGCTTCCAAACGAAACGACAATCCGTCCCTGCTGACTGATCGCATCAAAAACCGGCTGCAAGGTATTGAGCTGTTCATGACGAAGCAACAGTATATTACCATTCCTGATAACCCTGCGTGCCTCCTCTTCATTACCCGCTTTTTCCAGTATGCCTGAACCCTCATCAATCAACCTGAACCCTTTCAGCAAATATTCATCGTCCTCTCCACCGCAGTTTTTCTCAATCTCACCAATGCCGCTTTGCTGATAGGCCGCATGTGCCCATGCTATATCAGCAAAAATAGTATTGTTCCCGCGACGGATTTCATCAAGATCTGCAAGAAAAAGCTGCCGGGCTGCTACCGAATGCATAAACGAAGGAACAGAAAAGAGGTTGTTGAGGGCAGAGCGGAACAACTTTCCCGGATCAAATGAAAAACCTTGATTCGGCGTCTCTTCCTGAATGACAAAAGTATCAGGAGCATGCATCATTTCGGAAAACGCAAGCGCAATACCAACCTGGCGAGAAGCAAACGCCGCCATCCCCGCCCACTTGAATAGTTTCTGGTTCTGCAAATACCACGCCGCATACTGAGCTGTAATGGCTATGTTACGCTCCACGATCCTCTCCTTCGGTGGCAAGCCGGATTCAAGCTGTTCAACCCATTCTTCTTTTAAGCGGCTCATGACGATACGGTATCTTAAAGGGTTACTGCTGTCGGAGATATAAACCAACAAATCAGATTATAAATTTTCGCCGGCATCAAACCGTTATAAGTATTCCAGGCAATCAGCGCACCAACGCTCTTCCAGCTTGTATTTCTTTACAGATACCAATCACCCCAAATTTTTTTCAGCCGGTTTTTGATGATGTAAAAGGGAGACTTATAGCCTGAACGCCCTCTGTTCAGGCTTTTTTATTGGAGCACAGGGAAAAAAACAAAAAAGAGTTACATTCCCTCCAGCCTGACCAAAATGGATGATAATATCAGCACTCTCTCCTTTGTAAAAACATAACGCACCAACCATGATCTATTTCAAAACTGCCGAAGAGGTCCTTTTTCAATGGGTTACGCGAATTTGCAGCGGAAATGCCGACGACATTGCTGCGCTTTATCACGAGTCGGCTGTTCTTATTCCTACCTTTTCTCCCCATACCGTCATCACTACCGAGGGAGTAAGAGACTACTTTGGACAGCTTGCGACAAGGGACGGACTTGGAGTGCGTTTGCATAACAAGGCACTCAGAAACCAGTCATTAAGCGATACCCTGCATACCCTGAGCGGCATCTGCTCCTTTGAATTTGAGGTCGATCAGGTACTGCTCTCCTTTCCTTCACGATTTACCTTTGTCATAGATATATCGCTTCCAAAACCCATTCTGCACCACCATTCATCACAGGTACCAAGAAATCTTTCGTAAATTCCGGAATATTTCACCCAACGCCCAAAGAGAGGAATTACGAAATGTACCGAAGCATTGCTGACTATGGCCTTATCGGGGATCTCCACTCTACCGCCCTCGTATCAAAAGATGGTTCAATTGATTACTGCTCTCTTCCCTGGCTGGACTCCCCTACCATCTTCGCCTCACTGCTCGATGATGAGCAGGGGGGCTTTTTCAGCCTCCACCCTTCGGAACCCTTCTCCTCTGAACAGGAATATCTTACCAATACCAATATTCTCTCCTGTCGGTTCCATACAAAGGGTGCCGAAGCGCTGCTTCATGACTTTATGGTTGTTGAAAATAATGCCCACATCAAAAAGACAAAGCATCGCATCCATCGCTGTCTGAAGGTCGTCCGGGGCAGCATGCATTTTACGCTCACCCTGACACCCCGTCCGGGGTATGCAATGGTGGTTCCCTCCATTACTGAAGAGGGAGCCAACCACTTTACGCTCAGTTTTGGTGACAAATCCCTTTCACTTGCTCTGGCAGGATGCCAGAGCACTAAACTGAAAAACGGTGCCGGAGAACTGATGCTGGCGTTGCAGCTTGACGCTGGCGAGGAAGCGCATATCGACCTGATCTACGGAAGCCATAACAGACAGGACCCACTTCCTTGTCCTTTTGAGGAAAACAGGATATTCTGGCAAGACTGGGTACTCCCCTGTGTGGGCGAGCGATGTGCCTATCTTGGAGAGTTTACCCCGATGATCAACCGCTCCCTGCTTCTGCTCAAACTGCTGACCTTTCAACCTACCGGAGCTATTGCTGCGGCAGCAACGACCTCCCTTCCTGAAACTCTGGGCGGTGAGAGAAACTGGGATTACCGCTTCAGTTGGCTGAGAGATGCCGCATTTACCCTTAAAGCGCTCTTCTCCGTCGGCCACGTCGCCGAAGCGGATGCCTACCTCCGCTGGGTGCATGAGACCTACCGCAAATACGGAAGCCTGAATCTGCAGATCATGTATACCCTGCATGGCAACGACCGGCTGAAAGAACAAGAACTCAGCCACCTGAAAGGATATCGTAATTCAAGACCAGTACGAATCGGCAATGACGCTCACCGACAGAACCAGTGGGACATTTACGGTGAAGTCATGGATGCTGCCCTACGGTTATCGGATTATGCAGGAAAAGTTGATGAGGAACTCTGGCCGTTTTTCCGCGAAATCTGCACTCTTGCCATTAAAAACTGGCAAAAACCCGATGACGGAATATGGGAAGTACGCAACGGCCCGCACCATTTCGTCTATTCAAAAGTGATGTGCTGGGTTGCTCTCGACCGGGGGATTACCATTGCCCGACGTTTTGGCTTTGACGCACCTCTCGACCTTTGGCTGAAAGAGCGTGAACGGATTCGTGAAGATATTCTGACAAAAGGGTTCGATAAAAGAGCAAACAGTTTTGTCCAGAAATATGGCTCTTCAGAGCTTGATGCAAGCCTCCTGCTGCTGCCTATTGTCGGCTTTCTTCCCGCAAAAGATTCAAGAGTGCAGGGAACGATCAATGCGTGCCATGAGCAGTTGATGAAGGGTGGTTTTCTGCTCCGCTACAAGGCAGAGGATGGCCTGAAAGGCGATGAAGGTGGATTTATTCTTTGCAACTTTTGGCTTGTAGAGTGCCTGGCGCTCTCAGAAAAGAGCGAGGAGGCTCTTGCATTGCTCAAACAAACCGTGAACGCATCAAATCACCTCGGGCTTTTTTCCGAAGAGTTTGAAAGCTCGACGCATGAAATGCTGGGTAATTTTCCCCAGGCGTTCAGTCATATCGGCTATATCAATGCGGTTGCCGCAATTCTGGCAGCCGAGAACCGTCTTCATGAAACAGGAACAGAGGCACGCTGCGGGGGGCCGTTACAACCAAACATTCCCCTTCAGGTAGCCCTGAACCCTGAGCGAAGCGCTCAACCTGTACCCACCATCGCTCTGGCAGCCGAATTAAAAAAGAGGCTTGGCCGACTGCAAGGAGCATTTTTCAATGCAGAAAAGGGCATAGTCAATTACAAGGCGCTAAAGCACTCCGAAGAGTTTGACCGATACCTTCACCTTGCGGGCTCACTCAACAGCTTCAATTTGGAGCATCTCCAAAACGATGCTGAAAAAAAGGCATTCTGGATCAATATCTATAACGTGCTTATCATTCACGCGGTCATTGAATTCGACATTCAGGGCTCCGTGTTTGAAATCCCGAATTTTTTTGGCCGGTTTGGCTACACCGTTAGCGGGCTCTTTTTAACTCCTGACGACATTGAGCACGGCATACTCCGCCACAACCGGGCGCACCCGCATTTTCCCTTCAAGCCCTTTTCGGCAGACGATCAACGTAGCGATTTTACCGTAGCATCATTCGATTACCGAATCCATTTCGCACTCTTCTGCACATCGTCATCCTGCGCTCCCATAGAGTTCTACGATGCCGCAATCATTGACCGCCAACTCGACACCGCAACAAAAAGTTTTATCAACCGTGAGGGAATAAAAATTGATCGCCAAAGCAACACGCTCTGGATTTCATCGCTGTTTCAGAGGTATAGCGAAGATTTTGGCAGCAACACGCGCAAAATAATCCTTTTGCTGCTGCCGTCTATGGATGATGAGAAAAAAGCATGGATAGAAGAGAACCTTGACTCACTTCTCGTCCGATACCTGCCCTACAACTGGAATATGAACTCTATACTGCAATAGGGGGATCTTGATCTACTTCGCATTGATCTCTTGTATCTCTTTTTCAAGGTGATCAAGCTTTGCTTTCATGGTACCAAGATTGCGTAACATCGCCTCATGCTTCAACTGGTCGCGCATAGGCTGCGCAGGATAACCACGAAGCGCAATACCGGGCTGAAGAAAAGATTTCGAAATACCCGCCTGCGCTGCAACATGTATGCGGTCAGCAAGTTCGAGATGACCGGCAAATCCAGCCTGGCCACCAATCACGCACTGACGACCGAGTGTTACACTGCCGGAAATGCCCGCCTGGGCAGCAATAACCGTATCTTCGCCAATCCTGCAGTTATGGGCGATTTGAACGAGATTATCAATCTTGGCTCCCCGGCCAATCACTGTGCTGCCCATGGTGGCCCGGTCTATAGTTGCATTGGCCCCGATTTCAACATCGTCGCCAATTTCAACAATCCCCATCTGCGGAATCTTCACATAAGAGCCATCACTCTGTGGAGCAAAGCCAAAGCCATCAGCTCCAATGACACTTCCCGAATGGATGATCACCCTTTTGCCGATAATGGTGCCATCATAACAGGTAACAGACGGAAAAAGAACGCAGTCATCGCCAACAGTAACATCATGCAAAAGAACGGTATGCGGGCCAATGACGGTGTTGTTGCCGATCGAACAGCGATCGCCGATCACCGCAGAGGCTCCAATCGAGACACCCTCCCCCATGGAGACACCGTCACCAATTACAGTCGTTGGGGCAACGCCTTTTGATGCCACAATACGGGGCGTTGCAAATTTCTTGAGGAGAAACACAAATGCGGTATAGGGATCACGAACCTTGAGAAACGAAGTGGTGTGGCTGAACTCATCGACAGAGACCGAGTGATGAACGATAACAAGAGAAGCCTGGGTTGTACAAAGATATTTTGTATACTTGTCGTTGGCCACAAAGCTGACCTCACCTTTTTGCGCTGTTTCGATCTTTGCCGGAGCGGAAATCAGACATTCACCGTCCCCCTCCAGTTCAACAAAATCAAAAAATTGTGCAAGATAGTCCTGGATATCCTTGATAGTCATATTGTTCAAGCAAATAATGTCGCTTTAGAAAGAGGAAAAAATTAATTAAATTTTCGGCCTTTTTAATTATATTTGAGTTCACTTGAGTGTTTCTCTCCGAAAAGGTTTGAAAAACAGTCGAGGGTGTTAACCATACTGCCATAATATAACCCCTTTCATCCGAATATGCAGGGCACGATAGCAAAACCCATTAAAATTTTTGCGGGACGCAGCAATCCGGCTCTCGCCGAAAAGATTGCTAAGTATCTCGACATGTCTCTGGGCAACGCAAAGGTTGAAAATTTTTCCGACGGGGAAATTTCGGTAAACTATTTTGAATCTATCCGTGGTTCGGATATGTTCATTATTCAGTCTACCAATCCTCCAGGCGACAACCTGATGGAACTGTTGATCATGATTGATGCGGCGAGAAGGTCATCGGCAGCAAGAATTACGGCAGTCATTCCCTATTACGGCTATGCTCGTCAGGACAGAAAAGATCGCCCCCGCGTCGCGATCACAGCAAAGCTCGTCGCCAACCTGCTCACAGAAGCCGGAGCTCACAGAATTCTGACCATGGATCTTCATGCCCCGCAGATTCAGGGCTTTTTTGATATACCGTTTGATCATCTTTACTCCAGCGTAATTCTGATTGACCATATCCGCCATAGAGAATTTCGCGACAACCTTGTTGTTGCATCACCCGATGTCGGCGGTGTAAAGCTTGCCCGGAAATTTGCAGAAGAGCTCGGTACCGATCTGGTTATTGTTGACAAACGACGACCGGCAGCGAACGTTGCTGAAGTGATGAACATTATCGGCGATGTCAAAGGCAAAAACGTCCTTCTGGTGGACGACATGATCGACACGGCTGGAACCATTGTCAACGCTGCAAAAGCGATCCGTGAAGCTGGCGGCCTTAAAATTTATGCCGCGACAACGCACCCGATTCTTTCCGGTCCGGCAATCGAGAGAATTGACGCATCCATACTGGAAAAGGTGATCGTAACCGATTCAGTTATCACCAATCACGCCTATTCACCGAAAATTGAGACCGTCACGGTCAGCAATCTCTTCGGCGAAGCTATCAAGCGTATTTATGAAGATGATTCTGTCAGTTGCCTGTTCGACAGTAAAAATATCATCGAAAAACTTACGAACCTTCATTAAACACAAGCGATAAAAGAGATAAAGGAAGAGCATGGAAACAATTGTATTAGCTGTAACACCTCGTGTCATCAAAAAGAATGATGCCAAAAGACTGCGTTTGACCGGTGCCGTCCCCGCAGTCGTCTATCATAAGGGCGAAGAGACTGTGTCCATAAGCGTCAATGAACTGGCACTCAAAAAGCTGGTACACTCAGCCGAATCACATATTATCGATCTTCAGTTCCCGGATGGCAAAATCAAACGCTCCTTTATCAAAGAGGTTCAGTTTCACCCGGTTACCGACAAAATCATTCATACCGACTTTCAGCTCTTCTCGGCCGAGGAGATTATTGAACTTGAAGTACCTGTTGCTGTTTCCGGCGAGAGCGCTGGCGTTGAAAAAGGCGGCAAGCTGCTGATTATCCTTCATGCACTGACCATCAAGGGTAAACCGGAAGATATGCCCGATCACCTCGTTGTCGATGTTACGGCACTTGAAATCGGCCATTCAATCCATGTCAAGGAGATCCCGATGGAGGCCTACACCGGCCTGCAGATCATGGATAATCCTGACGCTCCGGTCATTACCGTTCTTGCATCGAAAACAGCGGAGGCCCCTGTCGAAGCGGCTGCAACAACAGCAAGCTGAGAGTGTTTCAACTTTTCTGTTGACAAACCCGGTATCTTACCATGCAAAGCTGCTTTTCTTACCAGGGAAAGCAGCTTTTCTGGTTCAAGGAAACAACATTAACCGATAGCCACCAAAAGCTTGAAAACAGATAGCAGCACACCATCATCCCTGCTGAACATCATCCCCGGCGCAGGACCGAACGGATCACAGAAAAAAGGAGTAACCCTTTTTCTGTTGATTACTCTCATTGCGTTTCTGCTCATCCTGCTCATCCAAGCCGATCTTGTGCTCATCAGTTTCCGTTCGCTCTTTACCGCAATAGCGCTCGTTCTTTCGGCACCGCAAACATTTCAGGAGATCTTTACTGCGGAGATCCTTGAGTTCTGGATTGCTGCTCTCTACCTTGTTACCATACCAATCATTCTGACCGTCATTGCCTGGAAATCGGGTCGTAAAAAAACTGCGGAACAGCAAAAAAATGACACCGATACGCTGAGCCTCGGCAAAATAAGCCTCAGAGCTTTCATGCGCCATACCATAGCGCTCTACGCATCTGCCATTGTCTTTGTCCTCTACTCGGCGGCATTTCTTGCTCCCTTCATCGCCCCTTTCAGCCCCTATGACCAGCAGGACTTTCTGGTCACAGCCTATCAGCCTCCCCTCTCGCGTCTTGAGGCACTGGTACTGCGGCAACCAAAAAATCTTCTCATTCCCTTGCAGGAAGGCCACAAAACCGCCGTCAATCTGGCAAACAGCCTTATCAGCGATTTTCAGCTACTGAAAACACGTAACGAACCCAACGCCATCCGCTTTGTTGACGAATACCGGGTTGAAGGTACCAGTGTCATTTATCGTCAGGGCATGCGCACAAAAACGATCGCCCTCGGAGAGCTTGTGAAGGGCAGAAACAACAACATTGCCGTTAAGCGCACCTTTATCCTCGGAACTGACCAATACGGGCGCGACATTCTCAGCCGGGTCATCTATGGCTCAAAAATCTCACTCTCCATAGGTTTTCTTGTTGTCCTTATCTCCGTCACTCTCGGCACCGTGATCGGAGTCACATCCGGCTATTTCGGCGGCTGGATCGACGCACTCATGATGCGGATTGTTGATATCCTTATCGCCTTTCCCGCACTCTTTCTCATCCTTATCATCATCGCCACCTTTGGCAACTCCATCTATCTCATCGTCATCACCCTCTCCTTTACCGGATGGATGGGAGTTGCAAGGATTGTCCGGAGCCAGGTTCTCTCACTCAAGGAGCAGGAGTTTATTCTTGCTGCGAAGTCACTCGGCCTTTCAAGCATGAGAATCATCTTCCGCCACCTTGCACCCAATACCCTCACCCCGGTCATCATAGCCGCAACGCTACGAATTGGAAGCATTATTTTGACCGAAGCCGGCCTCTCCTTTCTCGGGCTCGGCGTTCAACCGCCAACCCCAAGCTGGGGAAACATTATCAATGAAGGACGCGACAGCCTTCTGAACTACTGGTGGATCTCAACGTTCCCCGGCATTGCCATCCTGACCACCGTGGTCTGCTTCAACCTGATCGGTGATGGCGTCCGCGACGCCCTTGACCCCAGAATGAGAGGATAAGCAGGGCTGAACAAGTATTGAAAAAGAGATATTCATGAAAAAAACAGCCCAGCTTACCCTGCTCGAAAGCGCATTAAAAACAGCGGGCTACAGCGTACGCTACGAGAAAGGCAACTTCCTTGGAGGCGAGTGCCGTCTCAAAGAGGAGAAGGTCGTCATCGTCAATAAATTCCTTCCCCTCGAAGGGAAAATCTGCACCCTTGCCCAGGCTATCAGCAAAATCAGCCCCACCGACCTCTCGACTGATATCATAAAAATCATCGACAGCCTTGAGAAAGCATCCCTCAAGCAAACCGAAAAACTGATGGATCACGCCTCTGGGGAAGCATGAGGTTCGAAGAGCCAGTTCAAGGCAGTTTCACGGTCAATAAAAAACCGAAAGGTAAGGCCACGGTTGACGACAACGTCCTCAAAAAAGCGCGCATCAGAGAGATGCATGGGATTGCAAACAATCGCAACCTTCGCCAAAGCAGGAACCTGTTTAGAAAGAAATTCGCCAGCCTGATAGGTATCAAAGGTTCCAAGCCGATATTCAAGGGCCGTTTCGTCGCAAAGTACACGATAAACGCCACTCTGCTGGCTGGCACTGAGCACACCCATGCCATAATTCTGAACGTCATCAAGGCATTCGTCAAAACCGGAAGCCGTAACAAAAAGAGTGCCCCCATCAACCCTCGTCGTGTATTGAATACTCATGCGAACAAGTCGAAAAAGCCTGACATTGATGAAGCCGTTACTCTGCCTTGTAGAGCACACATCCTGCGGCAGGCACCGTTATCTGTATTGCCTTGCCATTCTGGGCCGCCACGGTAGCCTGCGAACCTGTCTGCTCGCCACAAGTCGAATAGAGGCAAAAAAAGGTACTTCCGGCATGATGAAGATCGTCATCAATCGTTACCCATACCGTAAGCGCCTTATGGTAATCGGTATTGATCGCGATGACAATTTCCTCTCTGTCAAAAATTCGAGACCACGGCACCACTGAACGAATTTCTGTTCCAAACATTTTCGGAAGGCCAAAATTGATCCCGTCGCCCGAAATTTCACGCAGATACTGACGTCCCCGACGCAAAGCGATTTCCGCCTTGCGGATTTCAAGGATTTTTGCAAATTCGACATAAACAGTGGAACTCTCATTGAAAAAATGATACCCCGAACTTTCCAGGGCACCATACCCTCCTCCAAACATAGTCTCACGCAAAAAAAGATCATTCCCGTCGCGCTCTTCGGTGGCATGACCATTGAAAAACTGCTCCGAACCATAATAGACGCAAGGAATTCCGAGTGTCAACGCATTAAGGGCAAGCACATTCAGGATGACTTTCCACCCCTCTTCCTTTGCACAAAAACGGGCCTTCCACTTCCCTTTGCGCACCTGATCGTGATCATCAAAAACTGTAACGACCTTGTCACGGAACCAGGCGTGTGACTCCTTGCCAAGAAACATGGAGTTGCGAAACAGATCGAAATAATCCGACGGGTTCCGATACCCCTTGGCAAGATATTCCAGTTTGTCAGGAATTTCATCAATACCGAGAGCAGCATCAAGTCCCGTTGTTTCAAGAGTATCAAAGGCACGGGTTTGTCCTCCCGTAATTTCTCCAATAAGGAAAAACCTCTCCTTGCCAAGAGTCTGGGCAAATTCATGAATTGCCGACGCAAAATAACGGGTTGCGCCAATATCCATGTGCTTGACCGTGTCAATTCTGAATCCGTCAACATCCGCCAAAGCAATCCAGTATTTGTACACCTCGGTCAATACCTTCAGGGCATTGGATGGTTTGTAGTCATCGGCAGGACCATAACCATGGTGCACATCTTTTAAATCACAGAAATCACCCTCGCAAAATTCAGGATCATAATCCCAATTGTCGATGCGCCCTTTGCAGGTAAACGTTTCCGGATCCTGCAGATCGACAGGAAATACTGCCTCCTGAACATTATCCGTAGCCCCGGAACAAAACGGAATGGTCGGCTTCCCAAAAGCATCGTTAAAACCGGCTACCTCATACCTCTTCCCATCCCAGCGTGGATCGTTGCAGGTGAACCCATCCGGGCTCGTCGTATGGTATCGATCCGGATTGTACGAAAAAACATTACCGGTATGATTGAGGATAATATCAAGCACAACAGAGATCCCCATCGAATGGGCCGTTTTTACCAGCTCCACAAGATCCTGCTCAGTACCGAAATGCGGATCAATCGACAAAAAATTCTGAATACCATATCCATGATAGGTTTTGGCAAAGGCAACCTGCTGAAAAATGGGACTGACCCACAACGCGGTAATTCCCATGCGTTGCAAATATCCCAGTTTACCGGTCAACCCCTTGATCGTGCCACCCTGCCAACCCTGTCCGTTGGCAGACCACACCTCGCGAGAGATATTACCGGCATCTTCCAGCGAAAAGAGCTGCGTACCATTGCCACCAACGATATTACCGTTGTTATCACGATAGCCGCTCTCCTTTCCGTCAGAAAAACGATCAACGAGCAAAAAATAAAAAACCTGGTCTTCCCATGCTGCCGGAGATGGTGTGTAGGTTTTTTGAGAAACTATTCCGGCGATATCGACATCGCCAATTCGTATCAATTCCATAAAATCCCCTTGAAGAGTTGAAACAAAGCAAAAAAAAACACATTGAATGACTGCATAAGCTCATTCACGCTTCCAGGCATACACAGCTTCTTTATAAATTACCATAATTGGCATTGAAGTCGCTGACACTCATAACGAGTAAAAGTATTCCCTCAATTAATCCAACAAGTGCAGGTATGGATGCCCACCAAAGCAGCATATACACATCAAGGTGGTACCGACATCCTGATTTCCTATTAAATTCCGAACAGGTCGTAATCATCATCAGCAAAAAAATCAGAAAAATAACAGTATAGGAATGCGGAAATGTAGGCAAAATATTTTGATATCTGAAGCTCAGCCACCTGATTGTCTCTGCTGCACGCATCCTGCAGGAAAGCCTTCACTTTACTGCACCACAACCTGCCGTGTTTTTGAACGCACTTCAAGCCCTGGACGACCGGCGGCGAAGCGCTGCATCACAGCCAGGTGGGCTCGGGGCAGAAAAGAGCCAGGAACAAGGATGCAGCGCTTCGGGCGGGCGTAGTTGAGCCACGAGGTTATCTGCTGCTGCTGTTTTGTGGCAAATCGATAAACCCAGAGGAAAGCGATATCAGCTTTGAAGAGCTCCTCCTCTTTCAGTCGGCTGGTGCCCGACACGATGAGCAGCGAGCGCTGGCGGCTCCAGAGCTTGAGCACCTTCTCTTCCGGACGAACAATGACCATGGAGGGCAGTACAAGTTTTGTGCTCTCTTGCAGCATATGATGGCGAGCGGGCACTTTTGCGATAAGAGAATCGGGAGTATAAAACTGTATGACCGCTTTGGGTGCGGCCACGCCGTACTCGTCGAGTTGTTGCGTAATACGCTTCTGGTCACGTGGCACCCTTCCTGCGTCGATTTGCACCGTTTCACTGCCCGAGGAGAAGAGTGTGGCAAGGTTCCTGCCAAGATTGACCGTCACCATGTCGGGAGCAACAGGGCGCGGGTGCAGCGCAAAAGAGTACCAGAAGAGCAGGTTGAAACCAAGCAGAAGCGAAACGGCAACCTTGCCCCACGCTTTCCGAAAGCCGAAAAAGAGCATGGCTGCAAGGAACGCATAGTAGAGCCAGACTTCCGTTCCGTCAGGCCTGAGGGTTATGGATGCAAAGGGAAGCTGGCTGAACCAGAGGGCCGAACGCAGGGTAAGCTCTGCCAGGAAAAAAGAGGTGGCGGCAAAAAAAGATGCCGCAAAACCTGACACAAGGTTGAGCAGCAGCATCGGCACAAGGGCGTACATCAGGAGGGTCGAAAAAAGCACAACAGGAATATTGGCCAGAATGCTGATGACTGAAAAGGTGCCGAAATAGTAGGCAATAACGGGCGACACCCCGATAATGGAGGAAATGGTGATCATGACGCCGGTGAGCAAAAAATGACCGATGTTTCGCAAAAGTCCTCCCCCTTTTTGCGACGAAGGGGACTCGATAAAGCGGGGATAGATCAAAAGGATGCCCAGAACAGCACCGTTGGTCATCAAAAATCCCGGATTGAGAAGATCAAAGGGGTCAAAAAGGAGAATCAAAAAGTCAGCGAGGGCAAGCGAGTTAACGGGATAGCTTTTCCTGCCAAGCGTCTCTCCGCCAATAAAAACCAGAGACATGAAGGCAGCACGCTTGACCGACGGAGAGTTGCCGGTCACATAACAATAGACAAGCAGAATGAAGCAGAAGAGCGCGAAAGAGAACCAACGCCCTGCCGTGGTTACCTTGAACCGCTGCAGGCAGATTTGAATGACAAGGGCAAGCAGACCAACATTGAGCCCTGAAACGGCAAGGATGTGCGCGGTGCCTGTAAGCTTGAAGGCTTCAAATACCTCTTCCGACATGCTCTCCCTTTCGCCCGTAAGCACCCCTGCAGCAAGCTTTCGCTCCTCACCCGGAGGCAAAAGTTCTTCAAGGCTCTTTCTGATAGAGTCGTAGACCGGCTGCACAATGAAGCGATCGAAAGCATTAAGCCTCGCCTCCCCTTCATGCAGCACCTGCCATGGTCCCGCGCAGTAGAGTTGCACCAAGAGCTGCTTCATGCGGGCTGCTTTGCGGGGATCGAACTCACCCCGGTTTGCCGCTTCCGCCACAAGGTCGAGCTTCCCCTTTATCCTGACCATGTCACCGTATGCAATCTTGATATCCGAAGGCCCTGCACTGCGCATGAAAATTTTTGCCCGGTCACAGAGTTTGAAAGAACGACCATTTTCAAACACCTCCTCAACCTCCATAATCCAGCCAACTCCGGTTTTGGAAAAATTTGGCCGATCGGCCACACAACCGTAAAGCAGCACATTTTTTCCGCTGAACCGCACAAGCCCGTCACGAGGCACATAATTGAGCTGGTAGTCACTGTAGGCTGCAAAGCAAAAGAAAACAAAAAGCAGGTAGCTGATAGAGGTAAAAAAGAGCGGGAATGGAGCTTTGCTGCGCAGCTTTTCATACAGCATTCCTGCTGCAAGGGCGACAAGAGAGAGGGCACAGAGCAGCAGCCACCCGTCAACCGGAAAAGAAAGATTTACCCCTGCAAGAATCCCCGGAATAACAAAACAAAGCAACCGTACCGCCGGGTATGGAGCAAGAGAAACGTGCACGGAGTGCCGCAGATCCTTTATTTTTTTTACGTTAGGCAACTCTTTGTTTTTGTATATTCTTTCTTTTTACTCAAGCCTCTAAACCGCACACTCTGCATGCTTGTCAAAGAAATACTGGACTCTGCCACCAAACCTGTCTTCAGTTTTGAGTTCTTCCCCCCGAAAAAAGATGAGGAGTGGGAAACACTGTTTGAAACCATTGCAGCACTCTCACCGCTCAACCCCTCTTACGTCAGTGTTACCTATGGTGCCGGTGGATCGACCCGCTCAAGAACACATAACCTGGTAACTAAAATACAGAAAGAGACCGGCCTGACCGTTGTATCGCACCTCACCTGCATCTGTTCCGACAAAGAGGAGACCGGAGCCATTCTGCAGAACTACCGGGAACACGGCATCAACAATGTGCTTGCTCTCAGAGGCGACAAACCAGCCGGAATAGCATCAATGGCCGATGCCATCAAAGACTTCCCATACGCCATAGACCTGGTTCGCTTTATAAAAAAAGAGTACCCCGATTTCGGTATCGGTGTTGCAGGCTTTCCTGAAGGACATCCCGAAACACCAAACAGACTCAAAGAGATCGACTATCTGAAAGAAAAGATTGATGGCGGTGCCGACTATATTGTCACACAGCTCTTTTTTGATAACCGCGATTACTTCGATTTCGTTGAGCGTTGCGACCTTGGCGGCATTACCGTGCCCATCATTCCGGGGATCATGCCCATCACCACACGCAAAGGGATGATCAGAATGTCGGAACTGGCACTTGGCGCAAGAATTCCCGCTACTCTCCAGAAAAAAATCCTCAACGCTAAAAACGACATCGAAGTAGCCTCAATCGGTATCGAATGGGCTACCGCGCAGGTGCAGGATCTTATCGACCATCATATCAAGGGCATCCACTTCTACACCCTGAACATGGCCGATGCAACCCTTAAAATCTTTAACAATATCCACCAGTAAACCCTTTACAACAGGGCATCTCCTTATCAGAACAGCTCATTCTGCACGAGCTGTTCAAGTGTTTCGCGTTTCCGGACAAGTTTGACCTCGCTTCCATTCACCATGACCTCCGCCGGGCGAAGCCTGCCGTTGTAATTGCTGCCCATGACGGCGCCGTAAGCTCCCGATGACATCACCGCAAGCAGTTCACCCTCTTCTGCTGCGGGAATCGACTGCTGGCGGGCAAAAAAATCACTCGACTCGCAAATCGGTCCCACAACATCGGCAACAACCATGTTCTCATGAAGGGTCACTGACTGAATTTCATGGTGCGACTGATAGAGCGCTGGACGAATCAGTTCCGTCATCCCTGCATCGACCACAAAAAACTGTTTGCCGGTATGATTACTCTTTTTATAGAGAATTCTGGTCAGCAGAACAGAAGCATTGGCAACCAGATATCGTCCCGGTTCAAAAATCACTTTTACACCAAGAGGCAACAACATCGGAACAAGCTTTTCAGCAAACCGATCGATTGGCGTGGCCGGTTTCAGTGGATCGTAGGTAACCGGAAAACCACCGCCGATATCAAGAAACTCAATGGCAAAGCCAAGTTCTCTGGAAGCCTTTAAAATGGCGAGCAGCTTCACTGTGGCTGCCACATAATATTCCGGATCAAAAATCTGTGATCCGATATGCATGTCAAGTCCAACAAGCTTGAGATGCGGCAACTGAGAGAAAAGGGAAAATACCCTGGGAAGCTCCAGCTCATCAATACCAAACTTCTCCTTGCTGTCGCCAGTGGTAATATAGGGATGAGTTTCAGCCGTCACATTTGGGTTTATCCTTAGGGCAACCGGGGCTGTTTTGCCAAGCTCTCCGGCAATCCTGTCGATAGCACGAAGTTCCGACATTGATTCAGCTTTCAGCATGAGTACCCCGCTCTCAAGGGCATAGACAATCTCGTCAGCCCTCTTGCCGACACCGGCAAAAATGATTTTTTTCGCCGAGACACCCGCCTGTAAAGCCCGATGGAGCTCTCCACCGGAATTGACATCGCAACCGCAACCAAGTTCAGCCAGTGTACGGATAACCGTGAGATTAAAATTGGCCTTGACTGAATAGCAGGTAAAATGGGGCAGCTCTTTGAATGCGTGCTCAAAAGTCTGATAACTATCGATGAGACTTCTCCGGGAAGTCACAAAAAGAGGGGTTCCGAAAGTGGCCGCAAGCCCCTCAAGGCTGACTTCATCGCAATTGAGCGTTTCAGTGTTATAGTGAAAAAAGTTACTGTCAAGCACGGTTCCGTTACCTGTTAAAAGGGTTATAAAGAGCTTAAAAATAGCTTTTCTCCCGTTATCACAGAAAGAAAAAACCCATAACTTGCAAAATCACCTTTCAGGCCTTATATTGACAGCTCTTTACAATTACATACCTGATTGAGGTTACCATGGCAAAAGGAAAAGAAAACAGAATCGTTATCACCCTTGAGTGCACTGAGGCAAAAAAAGAGGGGAAAACGGTTTCCAGATATACCACTACAAAAAACAAGAAAAATACCACAGAACGTCTTATCTTGAAGAAGTACAATCCAAACATGCAGCGTCATACCCTGCACAAGGAGATCAAGTAAGATTTTTTTTGTACTGGTCTGAGCATGACGAAATGCCCGAATGGCGGAATTGGTAGACGCACGCGTTTCAGGGACGCGCGCCGCAAGGTGTAGGAGTTCGAGTCTCCTTTCGGGCACAAACAATCTTCCCAGACGATATAGACGTGAATACGCTCAACAACATATCATCCGATTCATCTCAGACCAGGTTTTTAACATACAACGCACAGGTATGCACCTTTTCTTGAGAGGGTGCTTTTTTTATTGCTTTTAATAATCCAAAATATCAGGAGTAGTGGATCATACAAAAATAAACCTGCTTGTCAGGCTTCAGCACCTTGACAATCAGATAGAAAGCATCGTCAGCCTGCAAAAAGGGCTGCCAGAGGAAATTGATGCCCTTGATGAAGACCTGGTATTTACCAACCGCCAGCTCGAATCACGAAAAAAGATAGCTGATGATCACCTGAAGTCGCGCTCACATTTGCACGAAACGATCAATGAGTGCAAAAACAAGATACTGAACTTCAAGGAGAAGCAGACACTTGCCCGCAACAACAAGGAGTATGACGCACTCTCAAAGCAGATAGAATACGAAGAAAAAGAGATCGCGCAGGCCGAAATCCAGCTTCAGGATATTGTCCACACAATACAGCGATCACAGGAGATTCAGAAAAAAGGACGCCTGCTCATAGCGGAGAATCGCTATGATGAAATTACTGAAGAGATGATGCCTGACGATGTCCTGCATCAGCAACTTGAGGATTTGAAGAAACAGATTGGGCAGAAAAATGAGGAGCTCGACAGCATTGTTATTGAAACAGCCGAAGATGTCAACTCACTGAAGAAAAAAGTGAAGGCACAGCGCTTGCTCATTGCTACTGAAGCAAAAAGACTGCTCGACAAGTACGACCACCTTAGAAGCGGTACCTTGAATAATGCCGTAGTAAAACTGAACCGCAACGCCTGTTCAGGCTGCAATACTCGGGTACCGACCAATCGTCACACACTGATTGTTCAGGGTGGATTTTATCTTTGTGAGTCATGCGGACGCATCGTTGTTCACGAAAGACTATTTGACGAGGCCAAAGATTAACCAGGGTATGGTCGTTCAATAATATGAGCGCTCTTTCATTATCGTTCTTTGTAAAACTGAAACCGCAAGTGTGCAGTCGCCGTGCAACCGCAAGGTTGCATGGAGGAAAGTCCGAACTTCAAAGGGCAGGGTGCCGGTCGAGAGTCACAAGGCTCAAGCCCGGGGATAACGGCGCAAGCCGCTTATCACAGAGAGTGCAACAGAAAACAGACCGCTCCGGACGACCGGAGTAAGGGTGAAACGGGGGTGTAAGAGACCACCAGACATTGCAGCAATGCAATGTGCTTGGCAAACCTCCCCGAAGCAAGGCTAAATAAGAGGACTTTTCCCCCCTGGGATAAAGAGCGGCCCGTTCAATTCCGAAAGGAGAGTTCTCGGGTAAGCCGCATCAGATAAATGGCTGCAGCTTTACCCGGGGTTCCCGGGTAATTCACAGAATTCGGCTTATAGCTTTCGGTTTCAGTTTTTTTAATGCAATAACTGTTCCCCCTGCCTCGCTACTGAAAACTGACATCAACCTCTTTTTGCGTTTCCAGCTTGATTCCCGGGATTTTTTTCAGGATTTTCTGCATCTCTTCTGAGGAAGGATCAGAACCAAGAGCTGCAAATGATGCAAACTGTTTCGGATTGGCCAACAACTTGTCGAAATCCACATCCATCAAGGTGATTCTTTTCTCTTTTCGATACGTCGCATTGGTACTGAGTATCGATCCATTAACATCTATGGCCATAAACACTTTCATCCCCTTGAGAAACTGTTTCATGATACTTATTGCCATTTTCAGTTGCTCAGCATTTTGCTGAGGCTTTGCTGCATCAGGAGTGCCAGATAATGAAGCCTTTTTTTCCTGATCCATCAGAATAACAAGCCTCGATGGAGTACCCTCTTTCAGGGAGAAACGAACATACTGCTTTTTCTTTTTCGGGGATTGCTCACCGGAAGTTGAATCGGCTGAAACACCGTTATCAGGAGCACTATTAACCTGCAAAAGATTGATATCCCTGAATGAGTAGAGCGCCTCATATCCTGTCTGCGTTTTCGTTACAATCGGACGAACCGAAACAAAATGCACCCCATCACCCATCCCAAGCGACTTCTTATCAAATGATTCTTTACCGGGAAGCTGGCCAGACTGCCCTTTTTTATCCCCATCAGTAAGGGCCATCTCGCTGAAAGAACTGTTGCTCATCAACATCTGCTCGGAAATAGTTCCTGTTCCGTCCGGTTTAACGCTGACTATCGTACTGATCTCCAGGCAACCGGCCAAGGCAAACAACAGGACAACAAATCCGACAGCCCTGATCAATCCATTTTTGACCATAGGTATTCCTCCGATTTATGTTAAAAATTCAGGCAAGAAGCTGAAGACGATGAATGGCTTCGTCAAGCACAGCATCCTCCTTGGCAAAACAAAAACGAACCATCTTCTCTCCCCTTTTGTCATGATAAAACGCACCGCCCGGAACGCTGGCCACACCTGTTTTCTGCAGAATATATAGTGCACGTTCCTTGCCTGTTGTACCGGGAATACGGGAAACATCAGCGAGCACATAATAGGCTCCGTCAGGAATATAGGGATGCATGCCAGCATGAGAGAGTGCGTCACAAAAACGGTCGCGCTTTGCCTGATATGCAACTGAAAGATTTTGGTAGTAATCGTCACCAAGTTCCCGCACTCCCCTGGCGACACCGGCCTGAAGAGGGGCTGGAGCGCACACATAGACAAGATCATTGAAATAACCGATTGCCTGGGCCCACCGGGCATCGCAAAAGAGATAACCGATCCGCCACCCCGTAACACTGAAGGTTTTTGAAAAACCTGAAACGGTAATGGTACGCTCCCTCATACCAGGCAAGGAGGCAAAAGAGCGATGAACATTATCGCCATAAACAAAATGCTCGTAAATCTCATCAGTAAAAACAAACAGGTCGTAGCGCTCCGCAAACCCGGCGATGATTGCAAGTTCATCAGACGAGAAAACCTTGCCTGAAGGATTGGCCGGAGTATTGACGATAATGCCTCGTGTACGGGAAGAAACAATCAGCTCAAGATCATGAGCGGTGAACGACCAATCCGGTTGACTCAGCGGAAGATAAACCGGTACAGCCTCCGCTGCCTGCAATGTATTGATATGATAGCCATAAAAAGGCTCAAACACAATAACCTCATCTCCCGGATTGAGCAAAGCCTGAAAAGCACAATACAATGCTCCCGTTGCTCCAGCACTGACAATGATCTCACACTCCGGGTCAAACGTAACCGAAAAAAACCTCTTCTGCTTGAGAGCAAGAGCCTCGCGCAACTCGAGCAGACCGGCATAATGGGTATAGCTGTTTATCCCCTGCCCGATAGCCTCCATCGCACCCTGCAGAACAGATTCTGGAACGGGAGTATCACAGACTCCCTGGGCAAGATTGATTCCAGCAACCCGACGGCACTCAATCGACATGTTTCGAATTTCCGACTGCAGCACACAAGCATGCCGATCACTTAGTGTCAACCCCATGACTTCAATTTTGCTTTTAACCAAAACACAAAAAACAGGCACGGTTCAGAATGGCAATCTGATCTGGTGAAACATGCCATGAAATCCCCATACACTACCAAACACGATACTCAAAACCGCCATGATAACTCCTGCCACCAAAGAGAAAATTATCATGGCAGGAATACTGGCAAAAACCCACTTCACCATAAAGACAACCATCGACCAGAACGGCATACGGATATCGGTAACCTGACACGTAACCACAACCTTCTGCTCATCCTGAGATTTTTGTTCATCCATCACCACCCCCATTACATTTTCCAATTATCGAAGATACTGATCGAAAGAACTTACAAAAACAAGAGAAGAAGAGAGCAATTTTTTTAAGTTCACGCCGGGGCTCATACAACCAGAAACCCAAGATGATGGTAAAAAATTTATCGTATTAGTCTGAAATGGCTTACTTCCTTGTATCCTTTTATTTTAAGCAATTTTTAAGGCTCTTTTCAGACTCTTTTAAGCAGCAAAGAATATCTTTTCCAATTGAAAACTCATGACTACTTTTAATGATGTTGAACCATGTGGAAATCTGTCCTTGTACAACGAACATTGCCGCTGACGATCTCTTATCTGTTGCTGATTATTGCCGCCATATCACTTGACTACCTCCTGCATGTCGCCCATCTTGTGTGGGTTGGGAGATATCTTGGGATTTCTGGAGCCTTTTTTCTTGCCCTCTCATCTGGCTATTCCGCCCGAAAAAAGAAGGTATTCAAAAACGGCGGCCTCAAAATTTTTCTCAAACTCCACTGCAATGCTGGCTGGATAGGAACGCTTATGATCATTGTTCATTCAGGGATCCATTTCAACGCAATTTTACCCTGGACAGCGACCTTTCTGATGATGGTGGTAACCGCCAGTGGCCATGTTGGGCAATATCTACTCAAAAAGGTCAAGGAGGAGGTGAAAATAAATATGAAACAACTGGGAATCAATGCCACCTTAGACGAGGAGATGGAACAGCAACACTACTGGGACAGCCTGACCATCAAGACTCTTGAACAATGGAGAATGGTGCATAAGCCCATGGTTGCACTTTTACTCGCCTTAACCGTGACACATATTTTCTCCATACTTTTCTTTTGGAACTGGAAATAATAGCCTGATGAAACCCCTTTATACCTTTATCGTCTCTCTCATCATTCTTGCTGCGCTTGCCATAAAATTTCCCGATGTGCTGCTCGACCCTGGCGCCCTCATGAAGGGCCATCATGCACTGAAAAGAGAGTGCCTGAGCTGCCACACTCCATTTCGAGGAGTAACCTCAGTACAGTGCATAACCTGTCACAAAGAGGGTTCCATCGGCATCAAAAATGTCGCCGGAGCCTCTCTTCCAAAAGATTCATCGAAGGTTCTTTTTCACAAAGGACTTTCTGCCAACTCCTGTATAGAGTGCCACACTGACCACAAGGGAGAGGCTGCATCAAAAGCAATCAAAACCTTCAAACATGCATCGCTGAGCATATCGATCAAAAAAAACTGTGTCGCCTGTCACAACAATCAAAAACCGGCAGACAACCTGCATCGCTATGCAGTGGGAAATTGCATCGAGTGCCATACCATAAAAGAGTGGAAGCCCGCAACCTTTGATCACAAAAGGCTTGCAACATCAATCCAAAAGAGCTGCATCACTTGCCATAAAACCGACCAGCCAAATGACTGGCTGCACAGTGAGACGACGGCATCCTGCGCCGACTGCCACAGCACAAACCGATGGAAACCCGCAACATTCGATCACAAAAAGCTTGCCGCTTCAGGAAAACAGTGCATCAGTTGCCACAAGGCTGACCAACCCAATGACAAGCTTCACAGAGTGGTAACTGCGGCGTGCGCTGAATGCCACAATACGACAAAATGGAAACCAGCAACATTCGATCACAAAAAGTTTGCCGCTTCAGGAAAACAGTGCATCAGTTGCCACAAGGCTGACCAGCCGAGTGACAATCTGCATCGCACTTCAGAGGCAAGCTGCGCAACATGCCACAGTACCAGCCGCTGGAAACCCGCAACATTCAACCATGACCGCTATTTCAGGCTCGACCGTGACCACCAGGCAAGCTGCAAAACCTGCCACACCAATCCTGGCAATTACAAGCAGTATACCTGCTACGGCTGCCACGAGCACACACCCTCAAATATTGCTTCAGAACATCGTGAAGAAGGTATTTATAACTATCAGAACTGCATCAGATGCCATCGCAATGGAAGCAGGGAGCGCGAACGGGAAGATGATTAGCAGATAAACGGCTAAAAGCTGACCGCTGATCCCCTTGACGCCTGTTTACGCATCAGCTCCATCCAGCCCGAGCCCGACTGTTTTTCAGCCAGAGCCACAACAATATGATGTGGCTCGACACCAAGATCAAGATTTCTTCCAAGTCCCTGCATGCACGAAGGACAATTGGTCAGAATGACAGCCTTCTCCTTTCCATGCATAAGCTCCGAAATAGCATCCCTTTTACGATGAAGCATTGAATCGGTAATATCCGGACGCGACAGAGCCAGCGTGCCAGCCTCGGAACAACAGTGCGGTACAGCAGTCACATGGCCGAACCCTCCCAGATTATGCAAGATATCCCGCGCTTTGCCGGAAAGAGAGTCGTGGCATGGAGCGTGATAGAGATAATCTCCTTCACCATCAAGCTTCATCCCTTTACCAAGGGCATAAGCGGCAATATCCATAATCTTTCCACCGAATATCCTGTCGGTTTCAATCGCATCAAGCCCCTCCATGCAGGTGCCACAAGTCACCACGCAGGCATCAAAATCCATATAGGAGAACATCTCCCTGATCTGGCTGAAGAGCACGGTATTGCGCAGCACAATACTCGAATAGTGGTCACTCTTGGCATTGACATGCGCCGGAAAGCCGCAGCAGAGAAACGGGGGCGGAAGCACCACCCGCACACCAAGTTCAAGCAGCAAATGGAGTGCTGCCATTGAAATAGTTGAGTTCATCCGTTCGGAACCACATCCGGGGAAATAAAAAACGTTACTGCTCGCATCTCCTGCTGGCTCGAAAACAAGCACCTGATCAGGGCCGCACTCCGGCAGTAGATCACGCAAGGTAGCCTCAGGAACCGGCGGTACCTCAGAGCGGAGCAGACTGAGCGGATAGAGGGTTGGCGGATCATTTTTCGGCTGCAGCGGCAAAGAAAGCCTGGTACCAGCCCGCTGCACAGCCCCGCCGACTCGCAGCACAGCACGACGGAAAAGTGCATTAAATGCAGGTGAACGGCTTTCAAGATAGCGCAACGTTAATTCAGTGACCGGTGACGTGTGCTTGAAGCCCCACTCCGAAAGAATTTCACGCTCCAGCACCGAAACCTCTCCGCTGTCGATATCTACGGGACAGGGTTTAAGGCATTTATGACAGATGGTACAGTGGTCGGCCACCTCTTCAAGCCACTTCAGAAGGGCAAAATCGGTCGTACGTTCACGCTGGGCATCAAAAAGCAGCGCCTCAATCAGCGAACCGATTGCAAGATTCTTGTTCCGTGGATGATAGAACATCCCCCGAGACGGATAATAGACGCAGCAGTCCGTCTTGCACTTACCGCACCGGATACAGTAATCGACCTTTTTTGAAAGCACCTCAATCTGGGCGCGCCGGAGAATATGCGCCTCAAGCTCAAGGCGATTGAATGATGGGGTAAAAATATAGTCAAGCAGCTCATAATCGTCAAGCTTTCCGGGGTTCATGATTCCTTTCGGATCAACACGGCGACGGTAACGCGAAAGCTCTTCAACAATGGCCGGATCGAGATATTTCAGTTTGGTGACACCAATACCATGCTCACCCGACACGACTCCGCCGAGCGAGACCACCTTCTCCATAACATGGTCAATCACTTTGTCCGCCCGCTCCAGCATTGGCCTGTCGTTGGAAAGTACCGGTACATTGACGTGGACATTGCCGTCACCGGCATGCATGTGCGTAGCCAGCACAATTCGGCGGTCGCGAACATGCTGATAAGCACCATCAAGGGCCGCCTCCATGTCAGGATAACCCTGAACCAGCTCTCCAAGCTCACTGCGGAGCTCATGCACAACAGCAAG
>CAIMHT010000054.1 GCA_903840935.1 uncultured Chlorobiaceae bacterium | reverse complement strand
TGGGGGTTCGAGTCCCTCATCCTCCGCAACACCACCCTGGAGAGGTGGCCGAGCGGCTGAAGGCACCGGTTTGCTAAACCGACGTAGTTCTTATAGGGCTACCGAGGGTTCGAATCCCTCCCTCTCCGCAACAAACCCCGCGCTCGCGGGGTTTGTGCATTTAAGGAAGAAAGCCAATATTCCAGGTGGAGAGTTGCTGAAACAGGAAGATAATCTTATGTTGGCAGAGTGCCGATCAGGGGAGTGGTGGACGGCTATAGAAATTGAGAATCTGCGGGGAAACGTATTACTTTCATAAATTGGTCAATTATATTTTGATTACGGTTGGGTGTGTGACTTGCATATAAAAATTGAGCAGTATGATTTTACCGATCACGATCTACAGTGATGATATTCTTCGACAGAAAGCCAAGCCGCTGAAGGGTGTTGACAGCGTGACTGAGGAGCTTATCGCTTACATGTTTGAGTCGATGCGCAATGCTTCCGGCATTGGTTTGGCCGCCCCCCAGGTTGGGCGTTCGATCCGTTTGCTTGTGCTTGATCTTGCTTGTGTGGACAACTATGAGCATGAAAAGCCGATGGTAGTCATCAATCCTCATATTCTTTCAGTCAGGGGTTACAACGAGATGGAGGAGGGGTGTTTGAGCGTTCCCGGCGTTAAAGGCTATGTGACGCGTCCCTCGGTTATCACCATGAAATATCGTGATGAGCATTTTGAAGAGCGAACCGGTGAATTTTCAGGTATGGTTGCAAGGGCACTTCAGCATGAGATTGATCATCTTGATGGCACCCTTTTTGTCGACAGGATGGAGAAGCGTGACCGGAAAAAAATTCAGAAAGAACTTGCTGCTCTTGCTTCTGGTATTGTCGATGCCGAGTATCCGGTTGTTACGCGTGAAGTTGCTGCGATATCTAAACACTCTTGAGTGCTATGAGGATTATTTTTATGGGAACGCCCGAGTTTGCCGTTCCCTCATTGCAGGCGATAGCGGCTGAAAAGGAGAAGTTTGAAATTGTGCTGGTAGTTACCGGATCAGACAAGCCCCGCAAAAGCAAACATGCCGATGCAGAGCCTTCGGCGGTAAAGCAGGCTGCGCTTGCCCTTACCCTCCCCGTGTATGAAGTTGATGATGTTACTCGCTCCGATTTTGCGGAAACCGTTGCTGCATGTCGGGCAGACGCTATTGTTGTTGCCGCCTTTCGCATTCTTCCTCCTGCGGTCTATGAGCAGGCAGCTCTTGGTGCCTTTAATCTTCATGCGTCACTCTTGCCAGCCTATCGTGGTGCGGCACCCATCAATTGGGCCATTATCAGGGGAGAGGGCGAAACTGGTGTCACTACATTTTTTCTTCAGCAGCGCGTCGATACCGGTACTATCATTCTCCAGAAAAAAACACTGATAGCTCCTGGTGAAAATGCCAGCGAACTTGCCCATCGTCTCTCTGTGATCGGCGCTCGGCTTGTGGTTGATACCCTTCAGTCGATTGCTTCCGGGAGTGTGGAGGTGTCGAGCCAGAATGACGCGCTTGCCTCAAGGGCTCCAAAGCTCACCCGCGACAATACGCGTCTTGATTGGTCGCAGCCCGTTTCGGCTCTTCATGACTTTATCAGGGGGCTTGCCTTGAAGCCTGCGGCATGGACAACATTAAGGGGTAAAACCATGAAGATCTTCAGGGCAGCTCCAGCAGAGATCTCTGTTGAAACCGCGTCAGCACCCGCCGGGACGCTTTGTGTCGATCAGGGACGACTTTATGCAAAAGGCTCCGATGGCTGGCTTGAGCTGCTGTCGTTGCAGCTTGAAGGGCGCAAACCGATGGAAGCCTCTGAATTTCTGCGAGGGTTCCGCCATGATGCGGGGCCTGCACTTTTGGTGTAGCGACAGGGGGCGGTGTCACAATCCCATTAATTGGTTATATTAAATAACATTGAATTATTAACCAGAATCAAACGCTTATTTTATGGCATTGTCCAGTACAGAGGTCAACCGTATCAGGAACTTCTGCATTATCGCACATATCGATCACGGAAAATCCACACTTGCTGACCGTCTGCTCGAAATAACGCATACGCTTGACCGGACCCAGATGGCCTCCGCACAGGTTCTTGATGATATGGATCTTGAGCGAGAGCGCGGCATTACCATAAAAAGTCATGCCATCCAGATGAAATACAAGGCTGAAGATGGTCTTGAATACACGCTCAATCTTATTGATACCCCTGGTCACGTTGATTTTAGTTATGAAGTTTCACGCTCTCTTGCTGCTTGCGAAGGGGCTCTCCTTATTGTTGATGCCACCCAGGGAGTAGAGGCGCAGACCATTGCCAACCTCTATCTTGCCCTTGATGCCGGGCTTGATATTATTCCGGTCATCAATAAAATTGATCTTCCTTCATCCGATGTTGAGGGTGTTGCCCGTCAGATCATGGATCTTATCGGTATACAGCGTGAGGAGATTATCCAGGTTTCGGCCAAAGCCGGTATCGGTGTCGATGAACTCATTGAGGCTATTGTCAAGCGTATTCCTGCACCAGCCGACAACAATCACCTTCCCTTGCGGGCGCTTATTTTTGACTCGGTCTTTGATGCTTATCGGGGGGCGGTGATTTATCTCCGCATTGTGGAGGGATCGCTAAAAAAGGGTGACAGGGTCAAATTTTTTGCCAGCAACAAGATTTTTCTTGCGGACGAAATCGGTACCATGAGCATGAAACGGCAGCCAAAATCTTCCCTCGAATCCGGAGACGTCGGTTATCTGATCTGCTCTATCAAGGATGTCAAAGATGCCAAGGTTGGCGATACCGTCACCCTTGTCGATAATCCCGCTCACGAACGTCTTGCGGGTTACAAGGAGGTTAAACCGATGGTCTTCAGTGGTCTCTACCCGATCAACTCCAACGAATTCGAGGATTTGCGCGAGTCGCTCGAAAAGCTTGCACTCAATGATGCATCGCTTGTCTATACTCCTGAAACCTCGGTTGCCCTCGGTTTTGGCTTTCGTTGCGGATTTCTCGGTTTGCTCCACATGGAGATCATCCAGGAACGTCTTGAGCGGGAATACAATGTCAATATCATCACCACGGTTCCGAACGTCGAGTACCGGGTTGTCATGACCAATGGTGAGGTTGTTATTGTTGACAATCCCTCCAAAATGCCCGAAACGGGTCGATTAAGCCTGGTTGAAGAGCCTTATGTAACGATGCAGATCATTACGCGTTCCGACTATATCGGCAATATCATGAAGCTCGGCATGGAGCGTCGCGGCGAGTACAAGAATACCGATTATCTCGACACCACAAGGGTGATTATGCACTTCGAGTTTCCGCTGGCTGAAATTGTTTTTGATTTTCACGATCGCCTCAAATCAATTTCAAAAGGCTATGCATCGATGGATTACGAGTACATCGGTTACCGTGAATCTGATCTGGTCAAGCTCGATGTGCTGCTGAATGGCGAAACTGTTGACGCGCTCTCGATTGTCGTTCATCGCTCAAAGGCCTACGACTGGGGCAAAAAGCTCTGCCTGAAACTGAAAGGAATTATTCCCAAGCAGATGTATGAAGTGGCTATTCAGGCCGCCATCGGCAGCAAGGTTATTTCGCGCGAAACCATATCGGCGATGCGCAAAAACGTGCTGGCCAAATGCTATGGCGGTGATATCAGCCGAAAGCGCAAGCTGCTTGAAAAACAGAAAGAGGGTAAAAAGAGGATGAAGCAGGTTGGCAGGGTAGAGGTTCCCCAGGAGGCCTTCCTTGCATTGTTGAATATCGATGAATAACGATCTCATTGTGATACCGTATTCTGTTTTTAAAAACGATTAAATGCTGCATCATTGAATATTCAGAAGGGTAAACCGGAAAAAAAACATTCAAGGGAGTGGTTTGAAGCCCTTATTATTGCTGCGATATTTGCAACGGTTCTGAGGGTTTTTGTGGTTGAATCCTATCGTATTCCAACCGGCTCAATGGAGCAAACGCTGCTTGCAGGCGATTTTCTTTTTGTCAACAAATATGTCTACGGGCCCAAAGTGCCCTTTACGGAGATTCGTCTGCCGGGAGTTGATAAAGTGGATCGCGGCGACATCATCGTTTTCAAGTATCCCAAAGATCGTTCACTGAACTATATCAAGCGTTGTGTTGCCATCAGCGGTGACATTCTTGAGATTCATGACCAGCAACTTTTTATCAATAAAAAACCGGTGACTCTGCCGCAACATGCACAGTTTATCGGAAATCGTGAGCCCGCCGGAAGAGGAGATTACATGATCTTTCCGCAGTTTTCCAATTTCAACAAGGATAACTACGGCCCGATACGCATTCCACGCAAGGGGGATGTTGTGCAGCTTACAGCAGTAACCTATCCGCTCTACAGTTCACTTGTTGCTGATGAAGGGCATGAGGTGAGCTTGCAGGGAAGGGAGGTCTTTGTGGACGGATCTCCTGTTCAGCAATATACCGTTCAGGGAAACTACTACTTTGCGATGGGTGACAATCGTGACAACAGCCTCGACAGCCGTTTCTGGGGCTTTTTGCCGGAAAAAGATCTGGTCGGTCAGGCTTTGATGGTTTATTGGTCGTGGGATCCTGATATCTCGTTGCTCACTGACCCCATCGGTAAACTTGGCTCGATAAGGTGGACGAGGCCGGGGTTGATGGTTCATTGAGCGAGGCGCTTGTCTGAAAGAATTTTTTCGCAGACAGTTTTTGTTGAAGAGAGCCGTTCTTGGCGGCTGAAAAGAATATTCTGAAGTTCAGGGCAGGCTATTTTGAGGGATGTTATGGTAATGGAATGATTGGAATGTTGCGTGCTGTTTTGAAGTCGAACGACGGGCGTGAGTTCAATATGATTGAGCGTCATTGAGTCAAGAACCGGACCAGAGGTCAGTGAATTGATGCTGATCTGCCACGTATTGCCGGTTAGCTGGGTTATCGATTGGGAAAGGTTCTGTTTGAAATCGGCGTTCAGGTAGATATTGGTGGAAAGATAGATCAGAAGATATGAAGCAGGAAAGAGCATACCTGGAGAGAGCATCAGAGCTTTAAGCCAGTTTATCACGAACGTTCTGTGAGGAAATCGGGGTGCCATGATTACGTTTCTGTTTCGTCTTTTCCGGAGGGTCTCGCCGGAGTTCTTCTTTTATCGATACAAATTCCTTTATTGTACAACATGGTAACAAGGTAAACAATAACCAGTTTAGCTCACTGCTTTTATGCAAGAAAATAAAGGGCATGCATCCTATTGCCTTAAGCCTCTTTTCAAGGAGGTACATGCCGATACCGAAACGCCGGTCTCAGTCTATCTTAAACTGCGCCGTCCTTACTCATGTCTGCTCGAATCGGTGGAGGGTGAGGAGCTTCTTGCCCGCTTTTCCTATATTGCTATTGATCCGGTCGCTATTCTCCGTGGTTTCGTGGATGGAACTGCTGATCTTGAAATTCTTGATGAGAAATTCAGTGATCTTGGCAGAATTGCCGGGGAGGGATCCGATCTTCGCCTGAAGATTGACCACACTCTTGCTGCATTTGACAGTGAGGAGATACCGAAAAAAAAGAATGGGACACCCCAGATGATTACCTCCGGTGTCTTTGGCTATTTTGGATACGATGCCATGCATCTTGTCGAAAAGATTCCAAAACCAGAACTGGCTGATCCGGCAGGAATGCCTGATATTTTTCTCCTTTTCTGTGATACCCTTGTGGTTTTCGACAATATCATGCGCAAGGTCTTCATTGTTTCCAACTACCTTGACGAGAGCGACAAGCCTGCGGCATTGAAAAAAATAGAACTGATAGCCGAACAGATGTTCCGGCCACTGCAGCGTGAGGAGATTGTTTTTCAGGCCGAGCGACCGGAGCAGGTCGTTTCCAATACGACAAGAGCTGAGTACCTGCAGAAGGTGGAAAAGGCAAAAGAGTATATTCTGGCGGGAGATATTTTTCAGGTACAGATTTCACAGCGACTTCGCCGTCCGCTCAATACCCGTCCTTTCGATGTCTACCGGATGCTGAGAACGATCAACCCCTCTCCCTATCTCTATTACTTTGATCTGAAGGAGTTTGAGATTGTCGGGTCATCACCCGAACTGCTGGTCAAAGTTGAGCGTGACAGCCAGGGGCGTCGTATTGTTGATACCCGGCCAATTGCAGGTACAAGGCATCGCGGAAGCACATTTGAAGAGGATGAACGCAACGCCCGCGAACTGCTTGCCGACGAAAAAGAGCTGGCCGAGCATCTGATGCTTATCGATTTGAGCCGGAACGATATTGGCAGAATCGCCAAAATCGGCACCGTCGAGACCAATGAGATGATGGTTGTTGAAAAATATTCTCATGTGATGCATATTGTCAGTAATGTTCGTGGCGAACTTCGCGACGAACTTGGTGCCATGGACGCCTTCTGGTCATGTTTTCCGGCAGGTACTCTTACGGGCGCCCCCAAGGTTCGAGCCATGGAGATTATCTATGAGCTTGAAAAGGAGAAACGGGGTTTATATGGTGGCGCCGTTGGGTTCCTTGATTTCAAGGGCAACCTCACGACCGCAATTGCCATTCGCACGATGGTGATTGAGGATAATACCATCTATTTTCAGGCAGCCGGGGGCATTGTGGCCGATTCAAAACCCGAGTCTGAATACGAAGAGACCATGAATAAAATGAAGGCAGGATTAACTGCCGTTGAAAACATCGAGGCTTTATCAGAACCATAACCATAACATAAAACCCCGAGAGAACCGATGAACAAGAAACAAGCAATCTTGAAATACCTGCTTGTTGTTTTTGCAGGTATAGCCGTAGGCGCACTTGTCTTTTCCAATGTTGAGTTTAACCTTTCCCCCAAGGGATTGAGTCTCTCCAACAGACCTAATTTTGCCACGGCGACAAACAATATTGAAAATTATCCCATTCAGTCGCTCAAAGGCTTCAACGATGCATTTGTGCAGATTGCAGAGTCGGCAACCCCGTCAGTTGTGACCATTTTTACTGAAAAAACGGTGAACCAGCGTTTTGTCTCTCCGTATGGCTTTTTTGGACGACACTTTGATGACTTTTTCGGTCGTCCGTTCAATGACTTTTTTGATACGCCCCAGAGTGGCTCAGGAAGAGGCCACAAAGAGGTTCAGCAAGGTATTGGTTCGGGGGTCGTCGTCACTCATGATGGCTATATCCTCACCAATAATCATGTGATTGATGGTGCCGACGAGGTCTATATCCGGACCTTCGATAACAGGAAGATTGAGGCCAAAGTCATCGGCAAGGATTCAAAAACTGATCTTGCCGTTATCAAGGTCAACGCAAAAGATCTCAAACCAATTCTGATTGGTGACAGTGACAAACTCAGGGTAGGTGAATGGGTCATTGCCATCGGAAGTCCTCTTGGTGAAAATTTTGCCAGAACCGTTACCCAGGGTATTGTCAGCGCCAAAGGGCGTGCAAATGTCGGGCTGGCCGATTATGAGGACTTTATCCAGACCGACGCAGCGATCAACCCGGGTAATTCTGGCGGTCCTCTGGTCAACATCAACGGCGAACTTGTCGGCATCAATACGGCCATTGCGAGCCGAACCGGTGGATTTGAGGGAATAGGATTTGCTGTACCCTCAAACATGGCTCAAAAAGTGATGACCGCGCTGATCACTACCGGAAAGGTTGCCCGAGGCTATCTCGGGGTGACTATCCAGAATATCGATGAGAATATTGCCAAAGCGATGCATCTGAAGGCCGGTGAAGGTGCACTTGTCGGAACGGTTGTTGACGGAAGTCCAGCCGCTAAAATTGGCCTGAAAACCGGTGACGTTATTGTGGACTTCAACGATAGCAAGGTTAAAGGCAGCAATGAACTGCGCAACTCCATCTCCAGTCAGGCGCCCGGATCGACCGTGAAGTTCAGGGTACTCAGGAACGGAACAATCAGACTCTTTCAGGTTCGTCTTGAAGAGCAGCCTGCAAGAAACGTCGCCGCTGCCCTGACAGATGATCAGCAGAAGATTCCTGTGGTATTCGGTTTCAGGGCAGAGGAACTTACAGCCCAGACGTCAAAGAGACTGAACCTGAATCCTGCTGCAGGCAAGGTTGTCATTACGGCCATTGATCCTGCATCGAATGCATACTTTGCCGGTTTGCGGAGCGGTGACGTCATTCTGTCAATGAACCGTCAGAGCCTGTCGTCGTTTGCCGAGTACAATGCCCTTGTTAAAAATATTAAAAGTGGCGACCTTCTCTTTCTTCTGGTTGAGAGGCAGGGCAATAAAATATATTTTGCCTTTAATGTGTGAAGTTTTTTTGCCTGAAGGATTAAGAATGGTACATTGAATTGAAGTAAAGTCAGTGGTGAGCAACTGACTTTACTTTTTTTCGTTTACCTTCTTGTCCGTTAGCCCCGCAAATTGCGGTTATGGAGTTATTTTCTTTTATTTTCAACAAAAACAGCACAAGAGATGACTGACAGAATTTACCTGACCAATGATGGGTATAACCGGCTGAAAGAGGAATTATATGTGCTGGTTCATCAAACCAGAAGGGAAGTTCTGGAAAAAATTGCTGAAGCAAGGGCTCATGGTGATCTTAGCGAAAACGCAGAGTACGATGCCGCAAGAGAGGAGCAGTCCCATACTGAAGCTCGTATTGCTGATCTCGAAAGCAAGCTCTCATCGGCTACGATTCTTGACCCGAAACAGATCAAGACCGACAAGGTTTACATTCTTACCTCAGTCAAGCTCCGCAATCTTGATGATCCAAATGAGATCATTGAATATACGCTGGTCTCTTCCGAAGAGGCGGATACCGATTCAGGCAAGATTTCCGTTCGCTCTCCAGTCGGAAGGGCATTGATCGGAAAAGCTGTCGGTGAAAAAGTTCAGATAGTTGTTCCCAAAGGGGAACTTCACTATGAGATATTGGAAATTTTCGTTAAGTAGTTGAACCCAAAAACCAGTTAAATCAACCCTCCCATGGGGAAACGTCAAATCATTTATCGTCAGGACAGGATTGGTGGCAATCAGGAGCTGCTGAATCGTGAGGTCAACCTGCTCACCAACGAAGCGAGAGTGTGGCATGGAACAGTCATTGCTGTTGACAGCAGTGAACTGAAACTCAAGGATGCCCGTTCAGGCAAACATTCCTTTGCTATTAATCAGATTGATCGGGTCTATTGTGAAATAAAAACAGATTATTAAAAAAAGAGATGCGTAAAAAAATTGTAGTCGGCAACTGGAAAATGAACAACAGTGTTGCCGAATCGGTGCAGCTTGCATCGGAAGTTGTTGAGGCTCTTGGTGAAGGATTTACAGGCTGTGAAGTTGGTATAGCACCGACCTATCTTGCCCTTGATGCAACAGAAAAGGTGATTGCCGACAGTGAGGTGCAGCTTGTTGCCCAGAACTGCCACTATGAAAATGATGGAGCATTCACCGGAGAGGTCTCGGCCAGAATGATTCTTGCCGTAGGTTGTTCCTCCGTGATCATCGGCCATTCCGAGCGTCGCCAGTTTTTCGGTGAAACTAACGCCACCGTCAATTTGAGGGTGAAAAAGGCATTGTCAGAAGGGCTCAAGGTTATTCTCTGCGTCGGTGAAACACTTGCAGAGCGTGAGTCAGGCGTCATGGAAACCGTTATTTCCTCCCAGGTCAGGGAAGGGCTCGAGGGTATCAGCGATATCAGTTCCATTGTTATTGCCTACGAGCCAGTCTGGGCTATCGGCACAGGCAAAACTGCAAGCTCGGCACAGGCTGAAGAGGTGCATCTCTTTATCCGCACCCTCATCACTGAGATCTATGGCCAGCCATCCGCAGAGAAGCTTCGTATCCAGTACGGCGGAAGTGTCAAACCCTCCAATGCAGTAGAACTCTTCGCCATGCCAAACATTGATGGTGGACTCATCGGTGGAGCCGCCCTCAATGCCGAGGATTTCGTGGCAATCGTCAAAGCCGCTTCTCTTTAAATTTTCTTCGATCAATTGACAGTGGCGTCCTTGTCCACTGTCAATTGACCTCCGCCGCTTCCTTCGACTTTTTCATTGAACAGAAATCAGGCCCGCACATCGTGCAGAACTCCGGGTTCTTTTCGGTATGGCCGCTTGCAGCCATGCTCTGAGAATGAACAGTACGGGTCTTTTCCGGGTCAAGCGAGAGGTTGAACTGGTCTTCCCAGGCAAATGAATAGCGCGCCCGGCTCATCAGCTCATCATGGAGCCAGGCCACAGGATCACCTTTTGCTATATCTGCGCCGTGGGCCGCAACCTTGTGGGCAAGTACACCTTCACGCACATCATTCCGGTCAGGCAGGCCGAGATGCTCTTTGGGGGTGACATAGCAGAGCATTGAACAGCCATAACTTGCAATCAGCGCACCGCCGATGGCCGAATTGATATGGTCATACCCGGCAGCAATATCGGTAATCAGCGGCCCGAGGGTGTAGAAGGGAGCTTCGTGGCAGTACTCAAGCTCCTTGTCCATGTTCTCCCTGATCTTATTGAGCGGAACATGCCCAGGGCCCTCAATCATCACCTGAACCTCATATTTCCAGGCAACCGTCGTTAGTTCACCAAGCACCTTGAGTTCGCCGAACTGCGCCTCGTCGTTGGCGTCAAATATTGAGCCAGGTCGCAGGGCATCACCAAGCGAGACGGCGATGTCATAACGCTGCAGAATTTCGCAGATCTCTTCAAAACGGGTATAGAGAAAGTTCTCCTGCTTGTGGTATTTGCACCACTTTGCCATGATCGAGCCACCACGCGAGACAATGCCGGTCAGGCGCTTTTCAGCAAAGGGGAGATGCTCTTGCAGGATGCCCGCATGAATGGTGAAATAGTCAACACCCTGTTCCGCCTGCTCAATCAGCGTGTCGCGGTAGAGCTCCCAGGTGAGCGCTTCAGCCTTGCCCCCGGCTTTCTCAAGCGCCTGATAGATGGGCACCGTTCCGATCGGCACAGGGGAGTTTCTCAGAATCCACTGGCGGGTTTGATGGATATTTGCGCCGGTACTCAAATCCATGACGGTATCAGCCCCCCAGCGGCACGACCAGATAGCCTTTTCAACCTCCTCATCAATCGAGGAGCCAAGTGCAGAGTTGCCGATATTGGCATTGATCTTGACGCGGAACTTCCGCCCGATAATCATTGGCTCCAGCTCCGGATGGTTGATGTTTGCCGGAATGATGGCCCGCCCTTCGGCAATCTCCTGCCGCACAAACTCCGGGGTTATCGGCAAAACCTTTACGCCACCCCTTGAAAATGAGGTGATCCACTCCTCCAGTTGCTGGTTCTCCCTGATGGCAACGTACTCCATCTCCGGTGTAATCACTCCCGTCCGGGCGAAGTGCATCTGTGTAAGGGCGGAACCCGCTTTTGCTTCACGCTGAAAACCCCAGCTATCGCGTATGCGCGGAAGCCCCTTTTCAGGGTCAATGGTGATTGATGGATCGGAACAGGGGCCGCTGGTATCATAGAGCGGAAAGGAAGAGAACTCCTGACCGTTGCAGAGGTAGGTTTTGCTCAGCTTGAGCCTTTTCATGCCCACTTCAATCGGATAGAGGGAGCCCTTGACATAGATTTTCTCTGACGGGACGGCGTTACTGCGCTTCTCCGGACAATTCATGTTTTCAGTATGGTTAAACAGGCAGGCAGTGCCAAAGAGAAGCGGGAAGAGTCGGACGATCACCGGAAACACAGAGCCAGCTTCATCTTTTCTTGCGTCAGCATTACCTGGATCAAGTTACAAGGGTCTATTCTCAGCTCTCCCTTCCCCCCGCTGCTACGGTGTCAAAGAGTCAGCACCCCCAAGATGAGAAACTATCTTTCAGGATACTTAAATTCAGGGGATTATACAAGCGAGCGCGGGGGATGTTGAGGAACAGGGGAGTGTTCGCAGTTCCATTTTCAGCAGTCAAACAGAAGAATTCCCTGCACCCGAGACAAGAAACAAGCACAGAAATATCTAACTTGAAGAAAGTAATGAAAATCCGGGAGGGTGGCAGGGTCTTTGCTGGGACTTGAAGAGAAGTGAACACCCCCAAAATATTGGTTAGCAAATAATGACAGAAGAGATCAAAAAAATGCTCTGGGCCTCTGCAGACAAGCTGCGGGCCAACATGGACCCTGCCGAATACAAGCATATTGTTCTTGGCCTTATCTTTCTGAAATATATCTCCGACTCGTTCCAGACACACCGTGTGCAGCTCACCCTGCGCTTTCAGGACTCCGATGACGACTACTATCTCAGCAAATCATTGAGTAGGTAACTGCGTGAGTTACGAGCCACCCTATACCATCACCCCGCACATCGTGCAGCGGGTGGCGGAGATTGTTGAGCTGGTCACTCGCTGGTCGATGCCGGAAAATGATGCAATGGCGCCATAAAGCATAAAAACGTCGGAGAAGGTGTCGGATAAAACGTCGGAGAAAATCATTAATGCTCTTGAGATGTAGTAAAGTGATGGTTATATTTAGTACTTAAAAAGGAGCTGAATTCAGCTCTGAATTAAGATCACAACTATTATGAAAAACATCCAGATAGCAAGCGATATCATTCCGCTGGGTGAGTTTAAGACTGGTCTCTCCGCCTGCATGAAAAAGGTTCAGGCGACAGGCCATCCTCTGATTATTACCCAGAACGGCAGACCCGCCGGTGTCTTACTTTCGCCCGTTGAGTATGATAACCTGGTATACCGTAAACAATTTATTGAATCGGTTGAGCAAGGTTTGGCAGCGGCAGAATCCGGAAAAGTGTACAGTACTGACGAAGTCAGGAAGATGTTTGCAAAGCTTCATCCATGAAAGTGTAAACTATCAAAGCATCTATGACCGAAGATCAACTTGAGCGTGAGGCCCTTGGCTGGTTGCAAGAGGTTGGCTATGCTCACTGTTTTGGCCCCGATATTGCTCCGGACGGCCCGGCACCGGAGCGGAGCAACTACATGCAGGTGCTGCTTGTCACTCGATTGCGTGGAGCGATCAACCGTCTGAACCCGTTGGTGCCTTTGGCTGCTCGTGAGGATGCCTTGCATCAGGTACTCAATCTTGATACTCCGGTTCTGCTTGCGGCCAACCGTGCATTTCATCATCTCCTGATCAACGGGGTGCCGGTCGAATACCAGAAAGATGGTGAAACCCGGGGCAACTTTGTCCGGTTGATCGACTTTGAAGAGGTGGAGCGGAACGATTGGCTTGCGGTCAATCAGTTCTCCGTAAAAGGGCCAAAGTTCACGCGCCGACCGGATATTGTGCTCTTCGTCAATGGCCTGCCGCTGGTAGTGGTGGAGCTGAAGAATCCTGCGGACAAGAACGCCGATCTTTGGAAGGCTTATGATCAGCACGATACCTACAAGGAGCAGATAGCCGATCTCTTCCAGTACAACGAAATTCTTGTTATCTCCGATGGCAGCGAAGCCCGCATGGGTTCACTCTCTGCCAATTCCGAGCGTTTCATGGCATGGCGTACCATTGACGGTCTCTCGCTTGATCCGCTTGGCACTTTCAATAAGCTTGAAACTCTTGTGAGGGGCGTGCTGAACCCTGCCTGCCTGCTTGATTTTCTTCGCTTCTTCATTCTTTTTGAACATGACGGTACTCTGATCAAAAAAATTGCAGGCTATCATCAGTACTATGCCGTGCGTTCGACCATTGACCGGGTCATTACCGCCTCCCGGCAGCAAGGCGACCGGAAAGGTGGAGTGGTCTGGCATACCCAGGGGTCAGGCAAGAGCATTACCATGGTTTGCTTTGCTGCGCGAGTGATGCGTGAAGTTGCCATGGAGAACCCGACCATTGTTGTCATCACCGATCGTAACGATCTTGACGGTCAGCTTTTCGGGGTCTTTTCGCTCTCGCAGGATCTGCTGCGTGAAGAGCCAATCCAGGCTGAATCACGCCACGACCTGCGCCTGAAACTGAACAACCGGCCATCGGGCGGGATCGTCTTTGCCAACATCCAGAAGTTCATGCCTGACGCGAGCGAGAGCAGCTTTCCGGTGCTCTCCGACCGGCAGAACATTGTGGTCATTGCCGATGAGGCCCACCGTACCCAGTATGGCTTTGAGGCAAAGTTCAAAGGTGACCTGAAGGGTTATCAGGTTGGCTACGCCCGGCATCTGCGCGATGCCCTGCCCAATGCAACCTTTGTCGCTTTCACTGGCACCCCCGTTTCAACCGAAGACCGCGACACGCGGGCCGTTTTTGGCGACTATATCCATATCTACGACATGCAGCAGTCCCGTACTGACGGGGCAACTGTGCCGATCTATTTTGAATCCCGCCTTGCCAAGCTGGGGCTGAACAAGGAGGCGCTTCCGGAAATTGACGAGGAGGTGGATGAACTGGCCGAAGAGGAGGAGTACGACGAGCAGAAGCGGTTGAAAAGCAAATGGGCCGCCCTTGAAAAAGTGGTTGGTGCCGAACCCCGTATCAAGCTGGTCGCTGCAGATCTGGTGGCTCACTTCGAAGAGCGCAGCAAGGCGCAAACTGGTAAAGCGATGATTGTCGCCATGAGCCGCGAGATCTGCGTTCATCTTTACAACGCCATTATTGAGCTTCGCCCTGAGTGGCAGAGTGACGATCCCGAAAAAGGGGTGATCAAAGTGGTCATCACCGGCTCAGCCAGCGACAAGCCTCTGCTTCGGCCCCATCTCTACTCCCACAAAACCAAAAAGCGTCTCGAAAAACGGTTCAAAAACCCGGACTATCCGATGCGCCTTGTCATTGTGCGCGACATGTGGCTTACCGGTTTTGATGCTCCATGCGTCCACACCATGTACATTGACAAGCCGATGAAGGGTCACAACCTCATGCAGGCCATTGCCCGCAGCAACCGCGTCTTTTTCGACAAGCAGGGAGGTCTTGTGGTCGATTACATCGGTATTGCTACCGACCTGAAAAAAGCCATTGCCGACTATACCGCAAGCAAGGGGCGAGGACATCCAACTGTTGATACCGCAGAAGCGCTTGCCGTACTGCTCGAAAAACTCGACATTCTGCACGGCATGATGCACAACTTCGATTACAGCGGCTTTCTTACCGGCGGACATCGTCTGCTGGCTAAAGTGGCCAACCATATTCTCGGGCTGGAAGAGGGCAAAAAGCGTTTCTGCGACACGACGTTGGCCCTCTCCAAAGCCTTCACCCTTTGCGGCACGCTTGACGAAGCAAGGGCTGTTCGTGAGGAGATAGCATTCTTTCAGACGGTAAAGGTGCTGTTGACCAAAAAAGAGATCAGTATCAAAAAACGGAGTGACGAAGAGAAAGAGGTGGCTATCCGCCAGATTATTGGTTCTGCTCTCATTTCAGAAAACGTTGTTGATATTTTTGAAGCTGTCGGGCTCGACAAACCCGACATCGGCATTCTTGACGAAGCATTTCTCAATGAAATCCGAACACTGCCGGAACGCAACCTCGCCGTAGAGCTCCTCGAACGCCTGCTTGCAGGGGAGGTCAAAACACGCGTTGCCAGCAATATTGTTCAGCAGAAAAAATTCTCCGAACTTCTCACCAACGTTGTTCAGCGCTACCAGAACCGGGCCATCGAAACCGCCCAGGTGATTGAAGAGCTGATTGCGATGGCAAAGAAATTCCAGGAAGCGGTCAACAGGGGAGAGAGCCTTGGGCTTAACAGTGACGAACTTGCCTTTTACGATGCCCTCGCCAACAACGAAGAGGCTGTCCGTGAGATGGGTGACGAAATCCTCAAAAAAATTGCCCATGAACTGGCAGAAAACCTTCGCAAAAGCATCACCGTAGACTGGTCAACAAGAGAGAGCGTTCGAGCCCGGCTTCGCCTGCTGGTCAAACGAATTCTGCGCAAATACAAGTACCCGCCAACAAAACAGGAGGAGGCCATAACGTTGGTGCTCGAACAGGCCGAAACACTCAGCGCTGAGTGGGAAGGGTAATTCATCAATGAACCGAGAAACAAATCATGCTGACAAAAACCGAATCACAAGAGCGGGTCTTCCGCCTGCAGCTCATGCTCCAGAACAAGGGTGTTCATGGAGCCCTTTTTCTTATGCCGATTGATGTCTACTATTTTGCCGGTACCCGCCAGAACGCCATACTCTGGATTCCGGCGGAGGGGGAGCCCCTGCTGCTGGTACGCAAAAGCCTCTCGCGGGCGCGGGAGGAGAGCCCGATTGCCGATATTCGCCCTTTTCCCCCAAGTAAGGAGTTTGCCTCCCTCTTCAGTGAGGAGCAGCTCTCTATCGGCATGACCTTTGACGCTGTGCCGGTTCAGCAGCATACCTTTTACAGCCGGGCTTTGCCGGGGCGCACCTTTGTAGATATTTCGATGATGCTGCGTGAACTCCGCTCAGTCAAGTCCCCCTTTGAAGTTGAGCAGCTCCGCTTGAGCGCAGGCAAGCTTGCGTCGGTCTTTGCAGAGGTGCCGCAGTTCCTCAAAGCGGGGATGCGGGAGCTTGATCTCTCTGCCGAAATGGAATACCGCCTCCGCAAGGCTGGCCATGAGGGGTATGTGCGCATGAGGGCTTTTAATCAGGAACTTTTCTTTGGTCTGGCCGTCTCCTCCGGAGGGCTGAATGGCGGTTTTTTTGATGGCCCGGTGACAGGGAAAGGGTTGTCGAGCGCCTCACCGCACGGAGCCTCCTGCGACGTGAT
>CAIMHT010000053.1 GCA_903840935.1 uncultured Chlorobiaceae bacterium | reverse complement strand
TTTTCGAGATTGACAAGCGCTTTGGTTTTTTCGCTTCCGTTCTTTCCAAGCCCTGCCCGCATTTCCTTGATTTTCTTGGTCAGGAAGCAATGATACCCCAGTGATACAAACTGTACGAATTGCCTTCCCCGCAGGTTGTCAGGATACCATGTGCGCGGTCGTGCTCCATCAAAGCCTACCTTCACTACGGCGAAGACCTCCTCTATCTTTTCCCGCAGTCGATAGTCTTCCAACGCCGTGAAGGTCTTCATGGCCTGATTGCTGACGAGCGTAAAATAGCCGAAGTATTTCGTCGCTTCGACAATGGCCTTGTCGTTAAAACCGACCTTCAATTGTCCGCCACGCCCCTTTTTTGAGCAGACCAGATATCGATCGATTTTCCGTTGCGCAGATTTTGTGAACTCTATCACCCCATCGTCCACTTGAGCCTTGAGTTCAAGCAGTTCCTTGCGGAAAGCGAGCTGCTTCTTGGTGTCGTTGTCGGGGGAATAGAAGACATGGACGTAAAGACGGCGCACGAACGTCTCTTCTTTTCCACTCAGCTTGCCGTTACGCGACAGTTGGCGCACTCGACCGAACTCGTGCATTCTCATCGCCGTGGCGCCGCAAACTGACGGATCAAACGGACAAGTGCTCGACATGCCCGCCAGCGTTTCGCGAATCCAGGTGATATTGGGGTCAACCAAAGTAAGGAATTTCATGTTGCGCAAGGCGAATTTCATCATATTCTCTTCACTGTAGTAGCCGTTGTCGGTGACGATCAAGGGTCTCTCAAGGCTAAAGCACTTGAGCTGCTTCAGGGTGTTCTCAATGGATATGACGTCCGGAACATTGCCAGGCTGCTTGGCGAAAGCCAAAGGCTCGCGTTCCTTTACTGAATACAAGGTTAGAAGCTTGATGGTTTTCAGTCCGTCACCATCCTTATTGAACCCGTGCCGCGCTTCCGACTGGTTCTCGGAGTAGGTCGATATCGTGGTCGAATCAAATGCCAGCACAGGAGACTTGCCCAGGCGATCCGCCCGGAAGGAGAAGTAGCGCTGCACGCGGTCTTCGTCGCACCCGACACTTTTGAACAAGTCACTGTAAACGTCTTCAGTGATAGCTTCGCTGTAGGGAAGGGAGTGCATGACCTGCCAGCCCTCAAGGCGTGGCAAGGTGTTTCCGCCGGAACCGATCCAGTATCGCGCAATGGAGAGAGTCTTGGCTGCGTCGCCCTCGCTGAACGAAGAATGCACGTCATCGTCAACGCCGGAGGCTTTTCCGACCCACTCCAGAATATCCGTGAGGCCGCTGTGCCTGCGTAGCGCTCCAACCACACTCCCCTCACTTTTGCTTTTTTTCGGGCGTGTGGGAATTATCTCCTTTGTTCCCGACTTGATTTTACCCTTGAGCTTCTGACTGACGGTATAGGTCTTTCTGGTCTGTTCATTATAGCCTGTAACCCGCTCATAGAGGTAAATATCGCCATTCGGGCGCCTTTCATGCCGTTCGCCAATGTGAGTTTTTCCTGTTACTGGTTTATACATGCTGGATTCCCCCTTTTAAAGTGCTTTCCTTGTAATACATGCGTACACTTTAAAAAGCAAGGAAAAAGCATGATTTTTCTGGGAAAAACACTACTTCTCCGAAAAAAAATACTACTTTTTTGGAAATAGTGCTCACGTGGCGATGTTTTTCAGTTAAGGTGTGCGCTTTATCCGACTTTCAGGTTATGAAGTCGGTGGTGATGGCACTGAAGAGAACCCGGAAGATTTCATGCTGCTTTCCGGCTCTGCGTACCTTGCGAAATCGTGGTCATGTGGGCATTGTGAGAATTGGAACAACATCAAGGAGCGGAAAATTTGTCTGACCTGCTATTGGGCGTACCCGGAAAACTACGCCCATATTGCCATGCGCCAGATCAGGCGGCTTGATCTTGTCTGGCAAGGCGATGAAACCGCCATTTATGAACAACTGAAAGCAAAGGCTCACTCACTCGCAAAAGAAATACCTGAGTTCGTAAAGGAGATAATTGAAAAAGAGATTTGCCGGAAAATCACTTAACGAATAACATTTTCACATAATGCGTCACAGCAAATGAGTGACGAGTTGTTTCTGAAAACCACTATCCCGCGCAGGAAGGCCACTCAGCAATATCCTGGAGAAAAACATGACGGCTAAACTTACCAAAGAAGAGACAGAAATACTGGATAGCTTTGAAAACAGTGAATGGGTTCCTGTCGCCGACCTTTCACAAAGAAGAAAAAGTTGGTCAAGTATAAATCACCTTCCGCAGCATTTCTTGAACTTTTTTCCGCTGCCGCAGGGGGCATGGCTTATTGCATCCAATGTGCTCGGCTTCTGTTGCACCATGCCGGTGCGCCCTGTGTTCGGGTCAGCTTTTCCGTCTCCTTTTTTCCGTTCAGTGCGTAACTCTTCATGAATGTAAATGCCCTGAAGTCCCCATAGGAGTGTTGGAATATCATCTCGTGATTTCAGTGACTTGGCGGAAAGGCAGACCGCAGAGCGCAGAGAGGAGGGAGAGAAATCGCGGAATGTGGGCGGTGAGGTGTGATCATGGATCGACGCGCATCCCGGATTTTTGTATAATGTAAATATGGTGTTACATTATATCAGATTAAGGATATACCAATATTACAAATGCCGACACCTCATCTACCAACGCCTGCAGTGCGGAAAGTGCTGCGCAAGCTTGGAGCCAATGTTCACGAGGCGCGGGTGCGTCGCAGGCTGCCTATGAGTGTGGTGGCTGAGCGGGCTTCGACATCGCGGCCAACCCTTTCCCGCCTTGAAAAGGGCGATCCTTCGGTGAGTATCGGTATTTATGCGGCTGTGCTTCAGGCCCTTGGTTTGCTGGAAGATCTTTCCTTACTTGCAGATCCTGCCAGAGATAGCGTTGGTCAGCAGCTTGCGACGGCAGGATTACCCAAGCGTGCCCGTATAATCTGCAAAAAACGGAATGACCGGTGATGCCTGAGGTCGAGGTTTATATCGATTGGCAAGGTTCCTGCCGATTGTACGGGAGGCTTTACCGACAGCCCGGCAGAGGACGGGAAACCGTCTCATTCCAGTATGATGACGGATGGATTGCGGATGTCGATCATTTTTCAATAGACGCTTCACTTAAGGTGGGGCGTGGTATTTTCGTTCCACCGGCAGGAAGGGAAATGTTCGGTACGTTGGGGGATTCCGCTCCGGATCAATGGGGGCGGCGTCTCATGCGTCGTGCCGAGCGTCGCCGATCCGAAAAAGAGCATCGGGCTCCACGAACGTTGTTTGAAACTGATTTCCTGCTTGGGGTTGCCGATGAGACCCGTCTGGGCGCCTTTCGCTTCAGATATCCGGGAGAAGTGGCTTTTCTGTCATCGACAGAGACCGGGGTTCCTAAGTTGGTCGAGCTTGGGAAATTATTGGGAGTGACTGAACGGATACTGCGTGATGAAGAGAGTGATGAAGACCTCCTGATGATTTTCGCTCCTGGTTCATCACTTGGAGGGGCGCGTCCGAAAGCATCGGTTATTGATCAGTATGGACATCTGTCGATAGCCAAGTTTCCGAAAGAAAACGATGAATACAGTATTGAAACCTGGGAAGAGATTGCGCTTAGGCTTGCCGAAAAAGCGGGGATAAGGACACCCGTCCATGAACTGGTCAGGATTGCCGGTAAAGCCATTCTGCTCTCACGGCGTTTTGACCGCAAGGATGGTGGGCGAGTTCCGTTCATGTCGGCAATGTCCATGACCGGATATCTTGATGGTGAGGGAGGGAGTTATCTGGATATTGTCGACGCGCTCGGTGAGTTTGGTGCCCTGGCACGGACGGATCGTGCCGAGTTGTTTCGGCGCATGGTTTTCAATGTGCTGATATCAAATGTTGACGATCATTTACGGAACCACGGTTTTTTGATGTCGAGCAGGCACGGCTGGATGTTGTCTCCGGTGTTTGATCTCAATCCGACACCTCTGGATCTGAAACCGAGGGTTCTCTCGACAGCTATCGATCTGGAAGACGGAACCTGCTCGATCGGATTGGTTCGTGATGTCGCCCATTTTTTTGGATTGCAGAAGGCTGATGCAGATCGAATGATTTACGATGTTGCTCATGTTACGCAAACTTGGGCTGAGATGGCAAAAGCTGTTGGTGCGCGGCCTGCAGAAATAAAGCGGATGGAGAGCGCGTTTGAACATGATGACCTGTACCGTGCTTTACGCTTGTGAGTCTCTGAATGGTAAGCGCAAAAATGGAGGATCGGGGACGAGCATCTGTCGTCCTTGTGACTCACTCGTGAACAAGGGTTATCTCGACCGCAACACTCTGTTTGATTGATGTGCGGAAAAAATCACCTCCCGCAGCATTTCTTGTACTTCTTTCCGCTGCCGCAGGGGCAGGGCTCATTGCGTCCGGTTTGTTCTGCTTCGTCGGCAATCACCACGCCTTTTTCCTTTGCCATTTCCCTCTGGCGCTGAGGTAGCCAGAAATTGCGAATCTCTTTCACATATCGAGGAATGAGTTCTCTGATGACATTGGCTGTTTTGGTTGGCAATGGCGGGGCGTCATCCGAAAAGGGGCTGAGAAGAAAAATTGGCATTAACAATTCTTCAAAAACCTCCTTCCTGTCAAGCAACGGTTTCCAGTTATTTTCATTACAGTATATCCCCACCACAAATCCGGTAGCCCACAACTTCACGAAATTGTTATACATCTCGTCGCTCTCATGATCAACCACCATGTACAATGGACAGTATAAATCCGGAGAACTGGATAATAGTGTCGTGATGCTTTCCTTCATTTTCAGTACGAGCTTTGTCATTCTTTTCGCCTGATCCACAGATTCAAATGCTGGAGTTTCACGGCCATCGGGCATATCCCAAACCAGCGGCATCCATCTTTTTATCGGAACAGATACTGGGCCAATGACCAGCGCAGTAAGAAAACCGTCAAGCGCATCAAGAATCATTGCGCTTTGGGGCACCGTATCGGAATCAAGGAAATCCTGAAGCTCGTTCAGCTCACTGGCGGTAATGTGAGCTGGCAACTCATCTGAAAAATCGTGTTGTGTCATGATGTGTAGAGCATAATGCGTTATCAAAAAACTCCCGTACGAGAGAGGGCTTTCCTGCTTGACGATGCCCAGAAACAGCGATGAATTATGAATTCACTGAATATAATGCTTGCTGTAAAAGGGTGATTTCCGCTTTTCTTCAAGAAATATTTTTTATACTCACAACCACTTTTATGATAAAAGATAAAGCCTGTATCCCGCCAAAGATAATGTGCATAACCATCACCTCCCGCAGTACTTCTTGAACTTTTTGCCGCTGCCGCAGGGGCAGGGCTCATTGCGACCGGTTTGCTCTGCTTCGGTTGCCAAGTCCATCCCTTTTGCCCTTGCCTGCTCCTGCTGCCGGTAAGGGCGCCAGAACTTGTCGATTTCTATCACACAATAGTCCATGTTCCTCCAGATATCCCGAATTTCTTTTGTTGGTAACGGGACAGGATCGTCAGGTCTGATGCTGAGCGTATTAATCAACGTTAACAGGAATAAGGAGTTTTTATCACTCAGGAGCGGCGACCAGTCAACTCCACTGCAACGAGCACCGATCATAAATCCTGTTGCCCATCGCCTGATAAGCAAATCCTTTACCTCCCCATCCTCAAGCCCGGTGGTATCAGGCAGTAGCTCAAAATAATCCGAAGAGTCTGACAGTTGCGTGACGATGCTTTTCTTCATTTTCATCAGCAGCTCCATGATATGTTGGGCCTCTTCCGGAGACTCAAATTCCGGCTCTGCACCGCCTCCACTCATATCCCAGACAAGGGGAAGCCATAGGCTGGGAGAGGGCGTTACCGGCCCGACAATCAATGCCGTAAAATATCCGTCAAGGAGATCTATCGGCATGGTCTCATCGGGGGTTGCATCCGAAATGAGAAAATGTTCCAGCTCATCAAGCTCACTGTCGGTTATGAGATCAAGGCGGTTAAATGAAAGATGTTTCTTTGTCATCATCGCGATGATTGATTATGCGGCTAATTCTTACAAGTTTCTGAAGATAGCCAATTTCAAGGCGACCAATTGGCATGAAGCACATAAAAACGGAGCAAACAACCAAACCAAGAGGCAACACTTCGTAAAGATGGCTCATCCATAACGAAGGTATGTCTGGCAAAAAAAGGAAATCAAAAACGACGTCCATCCCAACTAAAAAGTTGGGTAGTTCCTTTAATTGCTATATAATTCAACTAAAAAGTGACAATTACGATACTATACGATGACCTTTCAAGCGAATTCTTTGGGATGACTGCCAGTAAACAGCAGGTAAGCGCATTTCTTCGTGACTTTAAGGAAAAAATGAAGATATGGAATATCCTTTTCCGTGATGACAGGGGGAAGAATGCCCAGACACTTCTTGACCTTGAATTACGACCAATAGAGAGGCTAAAAATTATTGAGGCTCTTGATGTGATGACTATAGTGATGGGCCTTTGGAGGATACCCTGAACAAGGGCCCTGCAATGTGGATTTTCGGCAAGCAGGTAAAACAACAGGAGATCTATATCAAAATCACTATGGGTGCTCCCGGCACAAGTGTCATCTGTATTTCATTTCATATTGCTGAACACTGGTGTTCGGTTGTTGAAAAAATTAACACTGTTTAACGCCTAATAATACAACAAGTTACGATACGTTTTTGATCGTGACCGACTTGAAAAAAACTTGTTATTTTTATCATTCCATAATTTTTAGAAAAGGAATGATAAATGTATACAG
>CAIMHT010000052.1 GCA_903840935.1 uncultured Chlorobiaceae bacterium | reverse complement strand
TCGCGACATTTTGCTTGGGAAGCAAACACTCTACCAACTGAGTTACACCCGCTTTACAGTGGTGGTGAGAGAGGGAGTTGAACCCTCGACCTCAGGGTTATGAATCCTGTGCTCTAACCAACTGAGCTACCTCACCATTTTTACCGGCTGAAAATATACTACAGGCTTCAGGAATAAACAAGCCGTGAAGATGTTTTATTTGTTCTTTTTTCGCAGTGTTAACTCCGTGCTGAAATCTGGCGGAATATCGCTTCGGCTACCGGAATATCCTCCGGCGTCGTAATTTTGATATTGTGATAACCGGTTTCAAAAATTTTTACCGGCTGCTGCGGAAAAAAACGCTCCACCAGTGCGGCATCATCGGTCGCATACCACCCTTCAAGCTCAGCCTGCTGATGTGCCTGAATCAGCAGCCCGCTCCGAAAACCCTGCGGAGTCTGTACCTGAAGAAGTTTGCTGCGATCAAGCGTTTCACCGAAAAACTCCGGATTTTTTCCGACATACTTGATGGTATCCTTTGGCCTGTTTGCCGGCACACAGGCACCGTATTGCATGGCGAGGCGAGATATTTCATCAATTTCTTCAGGCGTGATGAAGGGGCGGGCACCGTCATGCACCAGAATGGTTTCGGCCACACAGTTGGTCGTGCGTCTCTCCGCTTCAAGAGCTTTAATGCAGTTATAGACGGAATCCTGCCGCTCCGCTCCCCCCTCAATAATCGCTTTCAGTTTGCTGAAGCCTGATTCGGCAGCCATACCCTCAAGTATTGCCCTGTTCTCAAGCCTTGTCGCAATATAGATGGCCTGAACGGAGGAGGCCATCTGAAATGCCTTCAAGGTATGATAGATAACCGGAAATCCTCCGACTTCAAGCAACTGCTTGCTCTCTCCCTCCCTGAGCTGCATTCGTTTTCCGATACCGCTTGCGGCTATAATGGCTATGGCATGCATAAGAGGCTCAATTGCTTCCGGGGGTTAATGAATGAACATGGCATCGCCATAAGCCAGAAACTGGTAATCCTCCTTGAGTGCGCTTTTGTAGGCCTCCATAAGCAGCCTATGTTCGGCAAAAGCGCTGACGGTCATAAGCAGTGTGGTTTCGGGCTGCTGGAAATTGGTCAGAAGCGCATCGATTACCTTGAACTGATAGGGGGGATAGATGAATTTGTCGGTCCAGCCTTTGCCGAATTTTATTTTTCCATCTACGGTGGCATTGGCTTCAAGCACCCGGCACGTTGTTGTTCCGACAGCAATTATCCTGCCTGATTTATTGACTTTGGTTTCATTGATCTCCATGGCCGTCTGGTAGGGAATATTGAAATATTCCGAATCCATTTTGTGTTTGCTGACATCCTCAACCTCAATGGCATTGAAAGTGCTCAGGCTCGGATGGAGGGTAATTGGAAGGATCTTTACACCGATTTTCTTGATTTTCTCCAGGATAGGCATGGTGAAATGCAATCCTGCCATAGGTGCAACGACGGATCCGGTCTCGGAGGCGTAGACGGTCTGATAATCCTCCCGGTCCGATTCACGGGGCGGGCGGGTGAAATAGGGGGGAAGAGGAATGCTGCCAATTCTGTCGACAAGGCTGAAAACATCAATGTCCGGATTGAGAAACCTGATGGTTCTGCCTCGGGAGGTGGTGTTGTCTACGACTTCAGCAACCACATCCTCATCAAAGTAAATCTTGTTGCCAACCCTTACTTTCCGGGCCGGATCAACCAGCACATCCCACAATCCAGCCTCTTTGTTGAGCACCCTGAGCAGGAAAACCTCTATTTTTGCATCGGTCTTCTCTTTCTGACCAAAAATTTTAGCAGGGAAAACCTTGCTGTTGTTCAGGATGAGCAGATCCCCTTTTTTGAAATACGAGACGATATCTTCGAAGCTTTTATGTTCGATATCTTTTTTTCGCCGGTTCAGCACCATCATCTTGCACTTCTCTCTGGGAGATGAGGGTTCGTCAGCTATTTTTGTTTTGGGCAGGGTAAAACGAAAGTTTGAAAGGCGCATGGGATCTTCAATAGGTCAACAAAAGGTCAAAAAAAACACTAAAAACCAACATTACAATATAAAGCAGAAAGCTGGCTTGACGCCAGCCTTCATGCTCTTTTTTATACTTTTATTATACCGAGGCAGAGTGGTAGGCAACACCTTTCTCCAGAGTGATATGCTGTCCGGCAACACATGCAAGGGCATTATTATCATCAGCCTCAATCAGGGTAACCGTGATATCGTCTTTCGCAATGGTCACGGCATAACGTGACTTCCTGAAACAGACGCTCAGCGAAAGTTTTTTCCATTGTGCCGGCAGGTTCGGATGCACATTGATTTTTTCATTGTAGAAGGATATACCGGCAAAATAACGGATAACCGTATCAAGCGTTCCAGCCATGACGCCGCAGTGGATGCCCTCCTGGGTTGTGCCTCCCTGGGTATCCTGGATATCACTTTTCAGTGCCTCGGAGAACCATTTCCACGCCATCTCATGACCTTCTTGTAGATAGCTTGAAATGATGCTGTGAACCACCTTGCTCAAGGTTGAGCCGTGACTTGTCCGCGGTTCATAATAGGCATAATTGTTTCTCACCAAAGTAAGAGCATCAGGTATCTTGTATCCGTTTCTGTCGAGCAGTTCGGCCACCTCTCCGGGAGAGAGGGTATAGAAGGTCATCAAAACATCCGGCTGTTTGGCAACCTTGTACAAATCAGGCGAATCACCCTCAGCTTTCAGTATCCTGTCCATACGGTGGATATTGCCATATCGGGCACGGTAATGAGGCCAGTCGAGCTCCTTGAGGCTGTTGTAGCCGTCAAACTGCTCCAGCACACCATCCTGATCAATCAGGATATTCAAATGGCTGCTGATTTCACGCCATAGCTTCGGTTCATCAATATCAAGATTGATTTTCGATACCAACTTTTCAAGGAGATCAGGATCCATTCTCTCACCGATTTCAGCAGCCTTGTCAAAGAGCCATATCGCCATGATGTTTGTGTAGGCGTTGTCTTTCAGCCCCTCCTTGCCGCTTCCGGGAAGCGCTTCATGAAATTCGTCCGGCCCCATCACACCCTCGATATGATATTTTCCGCTTTCGGGTGCATAAGTGGCAATCGAAGCCCAGAAGCGTGCAATCTCAAACATCAGCTCCGCACCGTACTCATTGAGGAACAGTGTGTCGTCGGTGTCGTAGATGTAGCGCCAGACATTGTAGAAGACCGCTATCGAAACGTGTCGCTGCAGACTGCTGAGGTCAGGGCCCCAGGTACCGCTCTTTGGATTGAAATGGATTACCTGCGTATCTTCGCGACCATCATCGGCGGTCTGCCACGGGTACATAGCTCCCTTGTAGCCATTTTCACGCGCATACTCCCTTGCCGCATCAAGGCGGTGGTAGCGGTACATAAGCAGTGCCTTCGAAATTTCAGGAAAGTGGCGGTTGAAAAAGGGAAGAATAAAAATTTCGTCCCAGAAAATATGGCCACGGTACGCCTCACCGTTCAGGCCACGGGCCGGCATTCCTGCGTCAATGGACGGATTGTGCGGCGAAGCGGTGCACATCATGTGATAGGTGTGCAGCCTCAGCAGTTTTTGGCTGTAGCGGTCTCCCTCAATGACCAGATCGGCCTTTTTCCAGATTTTTTCCCAGGCATCGTTATGCGCCTTGAAGAGCGAATCGAAAGAGTCTTCGCTTTGTAGTGAAAGTCGGGCAGCTTTCAGCGGGTCTATACTCTTTGCGTCAAGAGATGTGTGAATGGAAGCCAGTTTTTCAATGGTGCAGCCTTTGTTCGGATTGAGTGACAGCTTGAACAACTCAGCGATATAGCGGTTGTTGTTCAACGTCTTGCTCTCGACAACGGCAGGCTTGCCGTGGCATAAAATCCTTGTTTTGGTGCCGGTAACGATATCGTAATGCGATACATTGGTACGGACATGAAGCAGCATGAGCTGATCTTCCGACATACTCTCCACATGTTCCAGGTGATCGCTCGTAAGCTCGTTGTATCGGGCAACATTCTTGTTCTGTACCCTGCCATCAATTCCGGAGCGGAACTCCACTTCACCACTGTAATTGACCGGTTTCAAAGTGAACTTCAGTGCACACCGATGCGGATTGTCCATACTTGCAAACCGGCGGCTGCTGATGCTTGTAATTCTTCCGAGGTTGTCCATGATAACAAGATCCCGCTCCATGAGACCATTGCGCAGGCTCATGTTCTGACGGTAGCTGAGTATTTTCTGCCTGAGCGGTTCAATGAACTCTCCCCCCCCGATCCTGAACTCTACGGGCAGCCAGTTCGGAGTATTGACAAAGTCATTGTTGTAAATGGTCTGGCCATGAACCTGAGAAGGCACCCGGTTGAATATTCCTGCAATATAGGTACCGGGATAGTGGTGGTTGGAACAGGATGAGCTTTCATAGGCGCCTCTTACGCCAAGATAACCATTACCGCACGAGGTCAGTGTTTCGCGAAGTTTTTCATCTTTCGAAGAATAATCTGTATAGGTGATGTTCCAACTCTCAAACTCAAGGCCTTTGCTGAACCATCGTTCGATCTCTGCAACAGTGATCTCGCCAAGATCACCGACAACAATATCTGCGCCATGTTCCTTCAGTTTCGATCCTTCGATGTCTCGGGCAATACCGAGAACCATGCCGAAATTCCCACGGGAACCAGCCTGAACGCCGGAGATGGCATCCTCAACAACAACACATTCATGCGGTTCCAGACCAAGGTTTTTGGCCGCCATGATGAAAATATCAGGGTTCGGCTTTCCCTTCAGGCCAAGTTCTATGGATACCTCCCCGTCAACACGGGTCTCAAAGAGATGCTCCAGTTTGGCAAGCTTCAAAATGAGCTGGCAGTTGCAGCTTGATGAGGCTATACCGATTCTTATCCCTTTCGAGATGAGAACATTGATCAGCTCAACCGATGAGGTGTAGACCTCCGGGCCCTCCTTGATGAGGATTTCAGTAAAGAGGTTGTTTTTCCGGTTTCCCAGACCGCAGACCGTATTTCTTTCAGGGTCATCGTCCAGTTCGCCGAAAGGCAGTTCAATATCGCGAGAGGCAAGAAAGCTTTTGACACCCTCCATTCGAGGCTTGCCGTCAACATATTTGTGATAGTCGTGGGCAGGATCAAAAGGAAAGTAGGTGTCGTCGTTTAACTCTGCATAATTTTTCAGGAAGTAGTTAAACATCGACTCCCATGCAAGGCTGTGTACTTTTGCCGTGCCCGTAATAACTCCGTCAAGATCGAAAATTGCGCCTTTGAAGATGTTGCTCATACCAGTAATTAAAAGATTATCATGAAGCAAATTGGTTTTACAGTGAAAGCAGACCAAGGATGGTCAGGAGAATGTCGGGGTAGGGCACCGTATAGCTTTTAGGGCAAATCGCTTCGATTTGCTTTTTCAGCTTTTCGTCCTTGGTGACAAAAATGGTCGTAACATCGTCAAACATTTCCATCGCCTTCTTCAGCATTGGAATGTCAGAAGGGGTATCACCACAAACAAGGGCTGACCCCCTGGCAGCACAAAGTCCCAGTTTGCTGCAGATAAAGGCAAGACCGTCACCTTTGTCAAAATCCTTGATTGGTGATTCACCGGAAGGGACATCGATGGTCAAAATGATTTCGATGTCGAGGCCTGTATCTTCAATTCTGAAGTTGCGACCACTCGGGTCTATCTCCCTGACAATTCCTTTTACTTTTTCAAGAAAAGCGGCAGACTCGTCATCCTTGATGGAGTGGCTGATATCCTGGCGGGCAACCGTGGTCTGTCCGAACTTTATTTGCAGGGCAGAACCGATAAAATTGAATTTCTCAAAATCCTGTTCCTGCAGGAGTACTACCATCCGCTCGTTCAGCAAATGGATCAGTTGCTGCTTTTTTTCTTCAATGGGGAAACTGTTGAACTCACCGTTGAGATCAATGAACTCTCTTCCTTTTGAACCTGCGTAGATAAAGGTGTTGCTTGGATTGATTGAGACATTCAGGATGCCGAAATCTTTCAGTGGAGCCGATGTGATGATAATTGGTTTTTCGCAGCGGTTTCTGGCAAAACGGGTGAGGAATACCGAGTTGTAGATTGGCTGCACCGAGGAACGGTAACGTCCGCAATAGTTGTTCGTTGTTCCGTCACGATCGGTGATAAAGGCGTCAAAGTGCGTTCCCTTCAGCAGGGAAACCCCTTCGTTGACGTATGTACGGAAATCGGGAATAAACTTTGCGAGATAGTCGATGAATCTGTCCTCACCATACTCAAGGTAGTAGATGTCTTTCTGGAGCTCCCTGATTTCGTAGGTAAGATCCACATGAATCTGCTTTAGCCCATCAAGCCGCAGGAGCCGGTATCCGGTATCATCATCAATATAGATGGTCTCAAGCGAGTAGAGCGCGTTTTTCAGTGACTCCACACACGCCTGCCCCACAACCCGCTGCTTGATGATGTTGTTTACAACGGGTGCACGCAACTCTCGGGTTTCCGCCTTGAGCTGGTAGAGCTCTTTTAATGTGCGGATATCCTGTAGTGAAATCGACGTGGAAAAGGTGTTTAACTGACGCTCTTTAAGAATACTCTCGTGCATGGGTTACCGGTAAGGGTGTGGTGATGGTGTAATATGTACTCCAATTTAATCAAAATCTTTCAGATTCAGGTACAAATATTTCACTAAAAAACAAAAGAACGATAATAACAAGTTTCGAGCGAGACGCCTTTTTTGTTCAAGCTGGGGGCCTTCAGGCCACAAACATCTTTTTCAGATGGGCAATTATGCTGTCGTGAATTACTGCAACGGGATCAAGGGCGTTAAGCAAGACAAAGCGCCCATTGTTGATACGTGCGATGTCAAGGTAGCCGCGCCGGACATTGTGGTAAAATTCAAGCCCTGAACGCTCCATACGGTCAAGCTCCTCTCCCTCGAATGCCAGAGGGATGGATCTCTTTGAAAATTTTCTTTTCAGTGCCTCTTCCGGCTCAAGATCGAGATAAAAGGTGATATCAGGATTAATTCCGCAGGTTGAAATGGCAATGATTGAGCGAAGCATCTCCAGATCGAGACCCCGGCCATACCCCTGATAGGCGGTTGTTGAGTCGAAAAAACGGTCGAGAATGACCGTTTTACCGTTTGCAAGGGCAGGCATGACAACTTGCTGAATCAGCTCGGCCCTGCTTGCCGAAAAAAGGAGCAGCTCACCGATTGGAGTGATCTCATGGGAGCTTTCAAGAAGGATATGGCGGATTTTTTCAGCCACAGTAGTACCTCCGGGCTCTCTCAGGGTTATTGCCTCTATGCCCATGACCGCCAGGGCATGGACAAGCTTTTGTATCTGGGTTGATTTGCCTGCGCCATCAATTCCTTCAAAGGTTATCAGCATTGCGTAGAGTTGTATTTCTGGAGAGCTTGCCAGAGGCGGAAATTAATGGGGCTGGCCTGTTGGCCGTAACAGGATTTCGTTGACATCAACATGCGCCGGTTGGCTGACGGCATACATAACAGCACGGGCAATATCATCCGGCAGAAGTTCTGCCGTGCTGGGTTTCTGCAGATTCTCCCAGAAGGGTGTATCGACAACTCCCGGTTCAACAAGAGTGACGCGCACCCCGGTTGCCGCCATCTCATTGCGGATAGCTTGCGCCATGCCGGTGACCGCCCACTTTGTGGCTGAATAGAGGTTACGGATGGAGGTAACGCGCCCGACTACAGAGCCCGTGATCAGAAAGTGCCCCCTGTTTTTCACCAGTTCAGGAAGGGTCAAGCGAGCCGTAGCAGCAGCGCCATAAACATTGACCATAACCATCTCCCGCCACTCTTCTGCTTTATCTTCGCCGCCATAAAAGGTCGATCCCTTCGAAAAACCGGCATTGGCAAAGGCAACATCAATCCGGCCAAACCGGCTCAGGGTTTGTTTCACCAGATTCACCTGTGACTGCCAGTCAGCAACATCGCAGGTAACCGCAAGTGCTTTTTCCTGGCCAAGCTCCGCTTGCAGCCGTTCAAGCTTTTCGGTAGAACGGGCGGCAAGCACCACCTTAAAGCCCGCTTCAACCGCGCGCCTTGCAGTTGCTTCACCGATACCGGTTGATGCCCCGGTAATGAGAAATACCTTGCCCTTCATATCGTTTATGGTCATGGTTTGATACTGTTCAATGCACTGTGTTTACGTCCATAAAAAAAGTAGATAACAAATCCCAAAAGCAACCAGACAATCAGCCGGAGCCAGTTTTCAGCAGGAAGTGAGAACATGAGCATGAGGCAGGTGAGAATACCCGCAATTGGAACAAACGGCACCAGGGGAGCCCTGAAAGGACGATTGGCTTCCGGGTGAGTTTTTCTCATGATGAGCACCGCGCAGCAGACCACAACAAAGGCAAAAAGGGTGCCGATATTGACCAGCTCGGCAAGCAGCCGCAAGGGGAGCAGACCACCCAGCAAGGCAACAAAAAAGCCGGTCAGAATGGTTGATTTCCAGGGTGTCCTGAACTTTTCATGAATCGCCCCGAAAAACGATTTCGGCAGCAGGCCGTCACGCGCCATGGCCAGAAAAATTCTCGGCTGGCTCAACATCATCACCAGCAGAACAGAGGTGATACCGGTGATTGCTCCAAGCGAAATGAGCAGTTGCGCCCAGCCGATACCCACCTGCATGAACGCATTGGAGACCGGAGCATCAATACTGATCTGGTTATAGGGAACCATGCCGGTAACGACGGCCGCCACGGCAATATAGAGGAGCGAGCAGATGACCAGCGAGCTGATAATGGCGATAGGGATATCACGCTGGGGATTGCGTGCCTCCTCGGCATGGGTCGAAATGGCATCAAAGCCGATATAAGCGAAAAAAATCATGGCAGCTCCGGCAAGCACCCCGACAGGCGCACCACCCTGACCTGGCTCACCGAGAACAGTATGGCCGAAGAGGCTCAACCCTGAATAGCCAAAGGGAGCAAAGGGCGTCCAGTTTTCCGGGTTGACATAGAATGCACCAAGCACAATCACCAGCAGCACAATGGCAACCTTAACAATCACCATTCCGGCATTAAATCGGGCGCTCTCCCTGATTCCTTTGACAAGAATCACCGTGACAACGAGGGCAATGAGCACTGCCGGAAGATCAAACCAAGCACCGGTCAAGCTCAAAAGGCCGCTTTCCGGGTCAAAATCGAGCGGAGCATTTGAAAAAAGATGGGGAATACCGATGCCGAATATTCCAAGAAAATCCTGAAAATATTTCGACCATCCATGCGCCACCGTCGCCGAAGCTACGCCATATTCAAGAATCAGATCCCATCCGATGATCCAGGCCATCAACTCTCCGAGAGTGGCGTAAGCGTATGTATAGGCCGAACCGGCAACCGGCACCATCGAGGCAAATTCCGCATAGCAGAGCGCAGCAAAAATACAGGCAAGGGCTGCCACGGCAAACGAAAGTGTCACTGCTGGGCCCGCCTTGTCGTGAGCGGCGACACCAATCAGCACAAAGATCCCGGTACCAATGATGGCGCCTACTCCAAGGCTTGTCAGGGCAACCGGCCCGAGAATCCTGTTCAGCCGATGCTCTCCATCCATTTCACCCAGCAACAATGAGAGTGGTTTTTTTCGGAAACTTTTTTCCATGCTATGAGTTCCTTCGGTTCATGATGGTGAGAAAATAGACCAACTGCATAATTGCCTGGGCCGCAGCCGCAACGTAGGTGAGCGCAGCCGCATTGAGTACCGCATTGACTCCCTCCATCTCAGCACTCGACACAATTCCCTGTGAAACCAGCAGCTCTTTTGCCCGTCGGCTTGCGTCAAACTCCACAGGAAGTGTTACCAAGGCAAAGAGAGCCGTAGCTCCAAAGAGAATGATCCCTGCCCATGCAAGGGTTGTGCCGATGGTTCCGGCAAGGAACATGCCAGCCATAAAAAGAATGGGGCCGAGATTGCTGCCAATCGAGACCGCAGGTACCATGATTGAACGCAACTGCAGCGGCATATAGCCTGTTTTGTCCTGAAGGGCGTGACCAGCTTCATGAGCGGCAACACCCACTGCAGCAATGCTCGGAAGGCGGAAAACCTCGTCACTCAGGCGCAGCGCCTTGTGGCGGGGGTCGTAGTGGTCGGAAAGCATACCACTGGCAGTTTCAATGGTCATATTGCCGAGTCCGCCACGCTGAAGAATACGGCGGGCCGCCTCAGCGCCATTGATGCCGCTTTGGGTTCGCACCTGCGAATACTTATTAAAAGCAGACTTCACCTTGAACTGCGCCCATAAGCCAAGCAGCATGGGGGGCAGGGCGAAAACAAAATACAAAGGATCAAAAAACATGAGCGTAATTATCGTCTATCGTTAACATAAAGAGAGTGCTTATTCGAACAGAAAATAACAATACAAAAAACAGACAAGTTCCATAAAGAGAGCTATTTGCAATAAGCTCCCCTCAAAACCTAATTTAGAAAAAAAACGGGAAATAGTTATGAGACGTCATGAGGTTCAGTCACCGTCAAGCGGGCAACTGAACCTCTGTCAGGATCAGATGATAATGGCCGCTTGATATCTTACCCGATTTTCAACTTGCGAGTCGTTGCCTCGCACTCCAGTTGTGGAACCTGACTGTACTTTCCTGCCGCCAGGTCAGCGCGAACCTTTTTCAGTAATTCGGCACGGGAGAGGGAGTTTTTGCACGCAGTCATCTCTTTGCAATAATAGTAGGTAAATGCCCCGTGCCAGCCGCCTGCGATGTTGGCATCTGCACTTGTCTGGTCAGAACGGCATGCCGCCCAGAGGATGTTGTGAACAATACCTTTTTCAAGCAAACCATGACGAAGTCCGCGCGACCGCTTCTGGTCCACCAGCTCGAAAGCCTCCAGCGAGGGAGGCGGCAGGTATCGAGGTGTCCGGTCGAGCAGCATGTCAATTGACTTCAGGCCGGTACCACTGTGGCAGGTATCAAGATAGACTTCCAAAAGTACATTGGCTGGCAATTGAATGAAAAGATCACGCAGTTCATCATCCAGAATAATGTGGTTTATATCCCACTTTTTGCCATCCTGGGCAAGATCATGAGGACAGAATGCCTCATCGGCACGGTCGGGCTCATCACCGCTCAGGTCAGGCACTTGTGTGCCATGGCTCGACATACTGAAGACCAGATAAGAGTATTTCCCGGCCTTTGCGTCATCAACCATAGCTTTAAGATTGCTGATGATGTTGGCTTTCGTGGCTTGAGCGTCAGTCAGAACCGTGATGTCGTCAGCTTGAAAACCAAGCTGATTTTGCAGCAATTTCGACATGTCATTGGCATCATTCACACAGCCCTGCAGTGCGGCGCTTGGATAGTTCTTGAAGATGTTGACTCCAACACACAAAGCTTTTTTGTTTGTAGCCATTATTACACTCCTTTTTTAATGAACTTCGTAAACTCCTCTCTTGTGTAATTTGCCGTGCTTGCTCATTATCGGCAATTCACGATAAAGTTACATAAATTACAATATAAACAAGAAGAGAGTGCGGGCTGGAAAACAGTTTGCAAAACGGAACCGCTTTTCATCAGGTCTAAGCAATGAGTAAAAGGGAAGGGCAGCAGTGCAACAACAAAAGCTCGTTGCTGAATAAAATTAATGGTAAATTTTGCCGCAAAAAGCGTTGCTACAGCATTTCCGTCAGCTATGCAGGATGAGCATTTATTGTCCGGCATAAGGGCGCAACCAAACAGAACGCATAAAACGCTAAACCATGAAATTTCTCCATACCTCCGACTGGCATCTGGGCCGAACCCTCTATGGGAGGAATCGCCACAGCGAGTTTTCAGCTTTTCTTGATTGGCTTGCCGAGCTGATTGAGAGTGAGCATGTCGATGCGCTTCTGGTTGCCGGAGATCTCTTCGACAGCTCCGTCCCCTCCAGCCGTGCGCAGGAGCTTTATTACGGCTTTCTTCACAAGGTTGCCAGTTCCAAACTCTGTCGCCATGTCGTGATTACCTCCGGAAACCACGATTCTCCCTCCTTTCTCAATGCTCCAAAAGCGCTTTTGAGTGCTCTCGATGTGCATGTGGTTGGTTCAGCAAGTGATGAACCGACGGATGAGGTGGTAGAACTTCGCGACAGCCGGGGCGGTCTCGAGGCCGTTGTTTGCGCAGTGCCGCATCTGCGTGACCGCGACATCCGAAGCGTTGAGGCTGGAGAGAGCGTGGAGGAGAAAAGCCGCAAACTGCTTGAAGGCATTGAACGTCACTACCGGGAGGTCTGTCAGGCTGGAGATGCACTTCGACTGAGGGAGGGCAGCGCGGTGCCAATGGTTGCAATGGGCCACCTGTTCACCGCCGGAGGCAAAACCGTTGATGGCGACGGGGTGCGCGAACTCTATGTTGGCTCGCCTGCCCATGTAAGTCGATCAATCTTTCCGGCATCGATAGACTACCTTGCCCTCGGCCACCTGCATGTTCCCCAAAGAGTTGGAGGCGAGGAGCACCTGCGCTACAGCGGCTCCCCACTTCCGATGGGGTTCGGCGAGGCACGCCAGCAGAAAGAGGTTCTCCTTGTCGATTTCACTGATGGTGAGCGGAGGGTCCATGCGGTTACGGTGCCCCTGTTTCAACAACTTGAAAGGCTCAGTGGAACGCTGGAATCCATTATCTCACGCCTCTTCCAGCTCAAGGCAGAAGGAAGTTCCGCCTGGCTTGAAATTGAGTACACCGGAGCCGAACTGCCCGGCGATTTAAAGGGGCTGCTTGAAGAGGCCATAAAAGGTTCCCTGCTCGAAATCCGCCGCATTAAAAACAACCGTCTGGCGACACTGGTTCTGCAGCAGCTTTCAGAGCATGAATCACTCGATGAACTTGGAGAGTCAGATGTTTTCGAGCGTTGCCTCAACGCCGCCAACGTGCCGGAAGCTCAACGACCAGCTCTGGTGCAGGCCTATCAGGAGATCGTCCTTTCGATGCACGAAGATGATGAACCGCTGGAGGCCAGCACTTCCCGGCCTAAGCAATTGTTATGAAAATCCTCTCGTTACGCTTCAAAAACCTGAATTCGCTTTCGGGAGAGTGGTTTATCGATTTTACCGCTCCGGAGTATGCGCTGGAGGGCATCTTCGCCATAACCGGGCCGACCGGTTCAGGCAAAAGCACCATACTGGATGCCATTTCGCTTGCACTCTACGGCCAGACACCGCGTCTTGAAAAGATAAACAAGAGCGGCAATGAAATCATGTCGCGCCAGAGCGGGGAGTGTTTTTCGGAAGTGCTCTTTGAAACGGTAAGCGGTCGATACCGTTGCCACTGGTCGCAGCATCGTTCCCGCAGGCATCCGGGTGGCGAGATCCAGCCGCAGAAGCATGAGATTGCCGACGAAGCAACAGGCAGAATCATCGAATCGAAACTGCAGGATACTCTTGCCGCAGTGGAAAAACTGACCGGGATGGATTTTAAACAGTTCACCCGCTCCATGCTGCTCGCCCAGGGCGGATTTGCCGCCTTTCTTCAGGCATCTTCGGATGAGCGCGCTCCGATACTTGAACAGATTACCGGTACGGAGATTTACTCACTGATATCCATTCGTGTGCACGAGCGCAACCGCTCGGAGCAGCAGAAACTGGGTGCACTCAGGGAGGAGTGCTCCGCCATCCAGTTGCTCGACGATGCAGCGCTTACAGCAACGGATGCAGAGTTGCAGGAAAAACAAAAGGAGGAGGCTGCCATTATCAGCAGGCAGAGCGAAGCTGAAGCCGCTCTCCGCTGGCTCAGCCAGATTGGAGCCATGAAAGCAGAGCTTGATAGCATGGAGGGCGATTTTCGTCAGCTTGTGGACTATGAGGAGCGCTTCATCCCTGACCGCCAACGGCTGGAGCTGGCTCGCCGGGCCGCCGGGTTTGAATCGGCATACACAACACTCCACCAACTGCAGGAGCTTCAAAAAAGGGAGGTGCAGGAGAAAAATGCTCTGGAGAGCAAGCTGGATGACGCAAAAACGGCTCTTGCCGAGCGCGGAGAGGTATTCCGGAAAGCGGAAGAGCAACAGCAGCATTTGAAAGAGCAGGAGAAAACGCTCTCCGGGGTGTTGCGCGAGGTCAGGGCACTCGACG
>CAIMHT010000051.1 GCA_903840935.1 uncultured Chlorobiaceae bacterium | reverse complement strand
ACCAGATTGTAAAGCCTCCTGATCGGTACGTCCGGAAAGTTTTCCATACCCTGGAAATGATTCAACAGAGAAGTAGACATTACCGTTGACCTCATAAGCGTGCCCGGTAGTAATCAACCTCTCTATGAGTGCAATCTGTTCTGGAATGTGAGCGGTGGCAGCAGGGGCTATATTGGCGCGCAGGACGTTGAGCCGGTCCATGTCTTCATAGAAACTTCGGGTATAGAACTGGGAAATTTCCATTGGATCTGTTTTTTCAAGGCGCGCCTGTTTTGATATTTTATCCTCACCTTCATCAGCATCGTCGGTCAAGTGGCCCACGTCGGTAATGTTCTGCACATACTTTACATGGTACCCCGAATGCCGCAGCCAGCGGACAACCACGTCAAATGATACATAGCTTTTTGCATGGCCGAGATGGGCGTGCCCGTAAACGGTAGGACCGCAAACATAGATGCTCACCATCCCCGGATGCAGGGGTTCAAACTTTTCTTTTGCTCTCTTGAGGGAATTGTATATGAAAAGTGACATCTTCTGCTGTTCTTCCTTTTTGTAGGTGTAATGCGTAAAAAGCCGGATGAAAGTTAAACATTTGGGTTTTTAACGCAAGGTTTTTAGCTTGCTTTTTTAAAGCTCTTTTTTGTCCGGCCGCTTTTTATTTGTATGAAGATTACTTCTGCTGTTTTTCACATCAGTGCCTCCTCACTTTCAGGTCTTCCGGAAGGTTCAGCTCCTGAAATAGTTTTTTCAGGAAGATCCAATGTCGGCAAATCAACATTGCTTAATTCACTTACTGAACTTAAAGGTCTTGCCAAAACAAGTTCAACTCCCGGAAAAACAAGACTGATCAACTATTTTTTCATTAACAGGCAGTTTTATTTTGTTGATCTTCCCGGTTACGGTTATGCGGCTGTCGGGCATGAACAGAAAGCTGCATGGGGCAATCTGCTGACCTCGTATATTGAACACCGTCGCAGTATTTCTCTTATTGTACTTCTTCTCGATTCCCGCCATCCGGCCATGCACTCCGACAGGGCGATGATAGATTTTCTGGAGTTTCATGAAAAGCCCTATGGTATTGTTCTGACAAAGTACGACAAGCTGAAACAAAAAGAGAAAGTACAGACAAGGCGAGTCATGGAAAGTTGCGCGGTGAAAGCCAAATTTATTGTAAATTATTCATCGTTTTCCGGCAAGGGAAAGAGTGAGCTTCTGGCTCATTTTGATCATTATATCTGTTAAAAAAACAATCGTCGTGGAATCAAAAAAATTCAGGACACCGACACAGTCTGCAACTGTTATTGTTGGTACTCAGTTCGGTGATGAAGGCAAAGGAAAACTCGTTGATTACCTTTCGGACAAGTACGATATTGTTGTCCGTTATCAAGGCGGGGCAAATGCAGGCCATACTATCTGTTTTGATAATAAAACCGTTGTTCTGCACCTTATTCCTTCCGGAATCTTTCATAAAGGATGTGTTTGTGTGATCGGCAATGGTGTTGTTATTGATCCTGCCGCACTGCTTGATGAAATTAAAAAAGTCGAGGAACTTGGTTTTGAGGTCACTGGCAGACTTTTTATCAGCCACAATGCCCACCTCATCATGCCGTACCATAAGCGGCTTGATTCATTGCACGAAACTGCTCAGGGCGATCAGAAGATAGGGACGACCGGTCGAGGTATCGGGCCAAGCTATGAGGACAAGTTTGCCCGTCAGGGTATAAGGGTTGTTGACCTT
>CAIMHT010000050.1 GCA_903840935.1 uncultured Chlorobiaceae bacterium | reverse complement strand
CAGCACCTTGTAAAGGTTGAAGAGGTCTAAGATTTTTACTAATAGCAAGTCGGGAATTGAAACCATGGATTTAAGTTCACTTCGTCCTGCAAAAGGCGCAGTAAAAAACAAAAAAAGAGTTGGCCGCGGTCAAGGTTCAGGTAACGGAACGACGGCTGGCAAAGGAAACAATGGTCAGCAGTCACGCAGTGGCTACAAGAGGCCTATTATTGAAGGTGGACAGGTTCCGGTATACAGGAGACTGCCTAAATTCGGTTTTACACCCCTTGATAAAAAGCCAGTAAACACTGTTAATCTTACCCAGATTGAGAAGTGGATAGAGGACGGTCTTGTAGAAAACGAGATTACTATATTTGATCTCAAGTCGCTTCTCCATGCCAGTAACGCCGATTATTTCAAGATTCTCGGTAATGGTGAACTCACGAGTGCAATTAAAATAACTGCTCATGCGTTCAGTAAAAGTGCCGAAGAAAAAATCACCGCAGCAGGTGGCTCAGCCGTGAAAGCGTTCCGTACGCTTGAAGAGGCATCCAAGGTCAAGGATCTGCCGTTTGAAGATGCGCTCCTTAAACCAAAGGCGAAGTTGGTAAAGAGAACAAAAAAATCCACCAAGGCCTGAATCCGTTAAAAGGACGCTATGAAGCTTACTGAAAGTATAAGCAACATCAATAAAATCCCTGAACTCCGTCAGCGGATCCTTTATACGCTTCTTCTCTTGTTTGTCTACAGGCTTGGTGCACACATCACAATACCGGGTGTTGATGCGGCTGCTGTATCAGGCGCATCGACTTCCCATGCCAACGACCTTTTTGGTCTTTTCGATCTTTTTGTCGGCGGAGCTTTTCAAAGGGCATCAATTTTTTCTCTGGGCATAATGCCATACATTTCGGCATCAATCATTGTCCAGTTGCTTGGAGCCGTTACTCCCTATTTTCAGAAACTGCAGAAAGAAGGGGAGGATGGCCGGCAAAAAATCAGCCAGATGACACGCTATGGCACCGTCGTGATCGCTATACTCCAGTCATGGGGAGTGAGTGTCAGTTTTTCGAGTCCAGCCACCTTCGGGAAAATAGTTGTCCCTGACCCCGGTCTCTTTTTTACTGCAACCGTTGTGATTCTTCTGACAGCGTCAACCGTATTTGTTATGTGGCTTGGCGAGAAGATTACGGAACGTGGTATCGGTAATGGTATCTCGCTCATTATCATGATCGGTATCCTTGCACGATTTCCCCAGGCATTGGTTTCGGAATTCCGATCGGTCTCCCTGGGAAGCAAGAACTGGATTATTGAGATCATCATTCTCGCAATGATGGCCGCTATTGTTGCTTTTGTTGTCATACTCACGGTTGGTACCCGCCGGGTTCCTGTTCAGCATGCAAAGCGGGTTGTCGGTCGCAAGGTCTACGGAGGAAGTACACAGTACATTCCCATGCGTATCAATACAGCCGGCGTTATGCCCATTATTTTTGCACAGTCCATTATGTTTCTGCCCGGTACCTTTCTTTCTTTTTTCCCGGAAAATGAGGTCATGCAGAGCATTGCCAAATTACTCGCTTATGACTCATGGTGGTATGCCCTGATGTTCGGTACCATGATTGTTTTCTTTACGTATTTTTATACGGCGATTGCGTTCAATCCAAAGGAAGTTGCTGACACCATGCGCCGTCAGGGCGGATTTATTCCCGGTGTCCGGCCAGGAAAAAGCACTGCTGACTTTATTGATAATATTTTGACACGGATTACGCTGCCGGGCGCCATATCGCTTGCCATCATTGCCATCCTTCCAACCTTTTTGACAAAGTTCGGAAATGTAACGCAAGGGTTTGCACAGTTTTTTGGTGGTACCAGTCTTTTGATTATTGTTGGCGTTGGTCTTGATACTTTGCAGCAGGTTGAAAGTCATCTGCTCATGCGTCATTACGATGGTTTCATGAAGTCAGGCAAAACGCGGGGACGACAGGCCAGGTAATGGAAACGATATGATCACCATCAAGAGTGAGCGGGAAATTGAACTGATGAGAGAATCAGGGGCACTCGTTGCCAAGGCGCTTGATCTGCTTGAGACAGAAATAAAGCCCGGCATGACGACCAAAAAACTCGATTCTATGGCTGAGGAGTTTATCCGCGATCATCATGCCGTCCCAAGTTTTCTCAATTATGCACCTAAAGGTGATCCCGATGTGACTCCATACCCGGCAACACTTTGTGTCTCAATCAATGAGGAGGTTGTTCATGGTGTGCCGAGCATAAAAAGGGTTATCAAGGAAGGCGATATTGTCTCTGTTGATTGTGGCGTATACAAGGGTGGCTATCATGGTGATGCTGCACGCACTTTTGTACTTGGCATCATCGATGAACAGGTACAGCAACTTGTTGATGCAACCCGTGAATGTCTTTATCGGGGCATTGCCATGGCTGTCGAAGGGAACCGTCTTCATGATATCTCATCTGCCATTGAGGACTATGCCCGTTCATTCAGGTTCAGTGTTATAGAAAATATGGTAGGCCACGGTATCGGCAGTGAACTGCATGAGGAGCCGGCAGTACCAAATTATGGAAGGAAACATACTGGTGTGAAACTTAGGGAGGGCATGACTCTCGCTATTGAACCAATGATTGCTCTTGGACGGTCGCGCAATGCAATCAGCCGCCGTGGTGGTTGGGTTGCGGTTACTGAGGATGGAAAGCCTTCAGCACATTTCGAGCACACAATAGTCGTCAGGGCAGGGAAAGCGGAAATACTGACCGGTACCTTTCTTGATGCTAAACACTCTTGATCGCTTACAACACTTTATCGAACAAAGGAGCAGAAAATTTGGCCAAAGAAGAATCAATTGAGATTGAAGGTGTGATTCTGGAAGCACTTCCAAATGCGCAGTTCAAGGTAAAACTCGAAAATAGCCTTGAGGTTTTGGCACATGTTTCCGGCAAGATCAGGATGCACTATATCAGGATACTGCCAGGTGACAAGGTTAAAGTCCAGATATCTCCCTACGATATCTCGAAAGGACGGATCACCTACCGATATAAATAAGTGGCGAAATAAGTAATCAGGATATTGAATTTCTAATCTTTATTTATTACATTACAGACCTTTTCAGGTTTCGGGTTAGTTCGTTTAATCATTGCATCTGGGTGTTATTATGAAAATATATTCTTCTATTAAAAAGCGCTGTGAGCACTGCCGCATTGTCAAGCGCAAAGGCAAGAGATATGTCATTTGTAAAGTAAATCCCAGCCATAAGCAGCGCCAGGGTTGATCTTCAGAAAAACAATAGAACTTTAAAGAGAATATGAGGATAGCTGGGGTAAATTTACCGTTGAACAAACATGCAGTTATTGCTTTGACGCATGTTTATGGTATTGGGAGAGCATCAGCAGAAAGCATTTTGCAAAGAGCTGGCATTGCGCCGAACAGAAAGATCTCTGAGCTGAATGATGAAGAAGCGCATGCTATAAGAGAAATTATTGCCGAAGAATACAAGGTTGAGGGGCAGGCGCGCGGTGAGCAGCAGACTGCCATTAAACGTTTAATGGATATCGGTTGCTACAGGGGGCTTCGTCATCGTCGCTCGTTGCCTGTTCGTGGACAGAGAACGCGTACCAACGCAAGGACCAGAAAAGGTAAACGAAAGACAGTCGCCGGCAAGAAGAAGGCAGTCAAGAAGTAAGTAGTATACAGACAATAAATCTTCGATACTAAAGAGTGTAAGTTCATGGCTACAATAAGCAAGAAAAAAAAGAAGGTTAAGGTTACCCCTGAAGGTGCTGTGCATATTAAGGCCTCCTTCAATAATATCATGGTGACCATTACTGACCTTCAGGGCAATACGGTTTCCTGGTCCAGCGCGGGTAAGAATGGGTTCAAGGGGTCAAAAAAGAACACTCCTTACGCATCACAGATTACGTCAGAAGCTGCTGCAAAAGAGGCATACGATCTTGGGATGAGGCATGTCAATGTCTACATCAAAGGTCCAGGTGCCGGGCGCGATGCTGCAATACGGGCTCTGCAGGGGGCTGGTCTTGATGTTCGTACCATTAAGGATATAACACCTCTACCGCACAACGGCTGCAGGCCGCCGAAGCGCAGAAGGGTCTGATTTTATATATTCATAGAATTTCAATGAAGCAAGTGACATGGCAAGATTCAGAGGCTCAATAACAAAGGTATCCCGCAGGTTAGGTATTGCTCTTGCACCGAAAGCAGAAAAATATCTTGAAAGACGTCCATTTCCTCCGGGACAGCATGGTCAGGGTCGGAAAGGAAAGGTTTCTGAATATGCTCTCCAGTTGAGAGAAAAGCAGAAAATGAAATACCTTTACGGGATTCTTGAGAAGCAGTTCAGGAATTACTATAAAAAAGCAGTATCACAAAGAGGTGTTACAGGAGATAACCTTGTCAAACTGCTTGAAAGGCGTTTTGATAATGTTGTTTTCCGTGCCGGCTTTGCACCTTCGCGCTCAGGTGCCCGTCAGCTTGTTACGCATGGTCATCTTCTTGTCAATGGTAAAAAGGTTGATATCCCATCATATATCGTTTCTCCATCAGACGTCATTGAGTTTCGTCAGAGAAGTAAAAACATGGGAGCAGTAACCGATTCTCTCAACAAGGCTCCTGAATCCCGTATTCCATCATGGATACAGGTTGATAAGGCAAACCAGAAAGCTGTTTTTCTGAGTGTACCAGAGAGAGTGGAAGTGCAGGAGCCATTCAACGAGCAGTTGGTCGTTGAGTTATACTCAAAGTGATTTTAATGAATTCTAAGGTATAAACGATTATGATATACCAGATGCAGATGCCTGCAAAAATAGAGGTTGACGAAGCTTCCCATACGGATCGTTTCGGCAGGTTCATTGCCCAGCCGCTTGAGCGCGGTTATGGTGTGACCCTCGGAAACGTTATGAGAAGAGTTCTTCTTGCCTCACTTCCGGGAACTGCAATAACAGGGATTAAAATAGATGGTGTATTTCATGAGTTTGCTGCCATTGAGGGCGTTCGTGAAGATGTACCAGAGATAGTCCTGAACCTCAAGAAGGTTCGTTTCAAGTCTACCTGTAAAAGAAACTGCAAGACCTCCCTTACGCTTGTCGGCCCAATGGATTTTACCGCAGGTGATATTCTTGCCCAGGAAGGGGAATTTGAGGTGTTGAACAAAGAGATGCACGTTGCTACGATAAATGCCGGAGCAACGGTAAAAATTGATCTCTACATTGGAAGAGGTCGTGGCTACATGCCAGCAGAGGATAACAGGCCTGAAGGAATGCCAATAGGTTATATTGCGGTTGATGCAATTTATACACCGATAAGAAATGTTAAATTTACGGTAGAAAATACCCGTGTTGGTCAGCGGACTGATTATGAGAAAATGATTCTTGATGTCGAGACTGACGGTTCTGTCAGTCCAGATGACTCAATCAGTCTTGCTGGTAAAATCATCACTGATCATGTAACCTTTTTTGCCAATTTCTCTCCGACTGAAGAAGAGTTTACTGAAGAAGAGTTCAAGCAGCAGGATGATGAGTTTGAGACCATGCGCAGACTATTTCATACCAAAATCGAAGATCTTGACCTTTCTGTCCGTTCGCATAACTGCCTCAGACTTGCAGAAATTGATACGATTGGTGAACTCGTTTCCCACAAGGAAGACGAGCTGCTTAATTACAAGAATTTCGGCAAGAAGTCGCTCACGGAGTTGAAGGAACAGCTTGAAAAGTTTGACCTGAAGTTTGGTATGGATATTACCAAGTATCAGATGAAATGATAAAATTGTAACCGTTTTTTTGAATTATTGAGATCAGGAAATAGACATGCGTAAAGTTAAGCCGGTAAGAAAACTCGGAAGAACCGCAGCCCATAGAAAGGCGACGCTCAGTAATCTGTCAACACAACTGCTTGTCTACAAGCGTATTGAAACGACAGAGGCAAAGGCCAAAGAGACTCGCAGGGTTGTAGAAAAGATCATTACCAAGGCACGTAAAGGTACGGTTCATGCCCAGCGTGAAATCTTCAAGGATATCCGTGACAAACAGGCTATCAGAATACTCTTTGAAGAGATTGTAGCCAAAGTCGGTACACGTAATGGAGGTTACACTCGTGTTATCAAGCTTGCTCCCCGTTTCGGTGACGCAGCAAAAATGGCCGTCATTGAACTTGTCGATTATCAGGAAGCTCCATCATCAAGCCAGAAAACTGGCAAGCAGGATCGCGCTAAACGAGTCAAAGGTTCAAAGAAAACGGCAGAAGCAGCAGTTGCTTCCGCCGAATAAGCGGTTATTTTCCAATCCGTTAAGGATTATTATTATTGGTCATTGTCAGTGGAAAACAATTTTATCCACGGGCAATGACTATATGTTTTTCCGAGAAAAAAGAGCTGACAGCATTAATTGGGTGCAACTCTATTTTGGCGGGAAATCCCTCGTGATTCTTGCTTGACTCCAGAGCAGTTGCTATTTCTGTTTCGAGATTTCCCCCTTTAAGGCAGATGAGTGTCCCCCCCGGCTTCAACAGCCGACCGGCATAGAAACAGAGCTTGTCGAGAGTTGCAACCTGTCTTGAGAGTACCGTATCAAAGACAACACCCCGAAGCTCTTCTACCCTCGTATGAACAGCCACAGCATTGTTGATGCCAAGCTCCTTGATCATGGCTTGACAGGCAGCAATTTTTTTTCCGGTTGCATCGACGAGTAAAAATCTGGTGCGGGGAAAAAGAAGTGCTAACGGAATACCCGGCAGTCCTCCCCCGGTTCCGAGATCGAGGACATGTTCACTTTCGATGAAAGAGTGATAGAGGCTGATCAAGAGTGAATGAAAAATATGTTTGATGATGACGGGAGCATCTTCCTTTCGGCTGATCAGGTTTATCTTGCGGTTCCACTCTTCAAGGCATTCGCCATAGCGTACCAGTTGTTTAAGTGTGTCAAGATCTACCTCCATTGTCTGTTCAGCACATAATAGCTGCAGTGTTGATAGATCATCATTCTGTGGTTTCATAAATATATCCAATCCTTTCTGTTCAGTGGTTTACCCCAAAAAACGATATTTTAGGATGAATGACAAATCACCTCCGCTCTTTGTCTTGACGTGCCCCTTCTTTCCAAAATAATAATAGTAAATTAGGGGGCAATCGTGCAAGTGGCTCTCTTTTTTGACAATGCAGACAACAGAAAGCGTCTTATGAGTAAAGGTTTAAGCCGACATGTGTATGCTGTTATCATGGCGGGCGGAATAGGTAAAAAACTTTGGCCCCTTTCCAGAAAAAAAATACCAAAACAGTTTGTTGACCTGTTTGATGATGGAACGATGGTTGCCAAAACAGTCAGACGCATATCGGCTTTGGTGCGTGAAGAGAATATTTTCATCATTACCAGCGAACTGGGTCGAACACTGCTTTCTGACTCGTTTGGCAGTTTTAGTTGTGACAATATCATCGTTGAACCCTCCAGCCGCAATACAGCGCCCTGTATCGCCCTTGCAACGGCTCATATAAAAAAAAGGGATAGTGATGCAGTGACCATTGTCCTTCCTTCTGACCATCTTGTGCTTGATGAGCAGGCATTTATTAAAATGGTCGAGGCTGGCATTGAGATAGCCAGCGAAAAAAAAGCTCTTGTAACTATCGGTATTAAAGTCGACAGGCCAGAAACAGCCTATGGATATATTCAGGTAGATGCACAAAGTTCAATTCCTGTGGCTTTTTCCGATGGTTGTGATTTTCTTCTCTTCAGGGTTAAGGCTTTTGCTGAAAAGCCGGATGCGGCAACGGCCATGGAGTTTCTTGAAAGCAACGATTTCTACTGGAACAGCGGGGTTTTTATCTGGCATATTGATGCCATATCAAGAGAGTTTGAACGTTCCATGCCCGATTTGTACAAGGATCTGCTTGCCATCTATGAGAGCCTTGGCTCGGAAAGCGAGCAGGAGATCATTGAGGATGTCTACTCATGGATTCACCCTCTTTCTATTGACTACGGCATCATGGAGAAGGCCGAAACGGTTGTTGTGCTGACAGGTGAATTCGGCTGGTCTGATCTTGGCTGCTGGGACGAAGTGCTCAAAGTAGCTGGCAGCCGCACTACCCTGGAAGGAGAGTTGCCCGATCGACGATTGGTTCAGATCGACTGCGACAATGTCTTTGTAAAAAACACCGAGGGCAAGGTTATCTGTACCATCGGACTTCGAGACGTCATCATTGTTGATACCAAAGACGCACTCCTTGTTTGCAGCAAGGGACACTCTCACCGGGTAGGCGACGCGGTCGATGCGATCAGGCGTGAAGGGCTTGAAGAGTACCTTTAAGTGGCTGATTTTTTCGACCAGCTTGCGCCCTCCTTTGTATCCTTGATTTCGATACCTGTATCAAGGAGCTGGTCACGTATTTTGTCACTGAGTGCAAAATCCTTGTTCTTTCGAGCCTCGGCACGCAGGTTGAGCAGGACATTCATCACCTCGTCGAGTATCTTGCCTTCATATTGGCCTTCCTTGTTCACCAACTCTTTCCGGCTTTTCAGGATGCCGAGCACTGCACCAGCGTAGGTTTCGAAAAAAGCAATCGCCTCTTCTGTTGCTTTGATTGAGAGTCCTTCAGGTCTGTCGAGCGCACTGTTGATCGCCTTGACAAACTCGAAGATCACCGATATGGCAACCGGTGTATTGAAGTCATCATTTAAGGCCTCTTTTATCTTCTTATCAAACTCGCGTGTTTGAAGTGTCACTTTGCTTGACTCATCGATGGGTAGGGATCCGCTGTAAGTTGATACTGTAGCAAGTCGTTTATAGGTTTCCTGCAGCTTTTCGAGGCCGGTTTGTGATGCCCGGATAGCTACGTCAGAAAAGTCAAGCTGCGAGCGATAATGCGACTGCAGGATGAAGAATCTGATGACCATCGGCTCGAAGATCGAGAAGAGATCTTTGAGGTTGATGAAGTTTTTCAGGGACTTTCCCATTTTTACCCCATTGACCGTCACCATGTTGTTGTGCATCCAGAACCTGACGTAGGGCTTGCCTGTGACCGATTCCGATTGGGCGATTTCACAGTCATGGTGGGGAAACTTGTTCTCCATCCCTCCACCGTGAATATCAATCGTCTCACCCAGATATTTCATCGACATTGCCGAACATTCCAGATGCCAGCCGGGATAGCCGATACTCCAGGGAGAGCTCCACTTCATTAGATGCCCAGCCTCAGCCTTTTTCCAGAGCGCAAAATCCGAAAGGTGGCGTTTTTCAGAGCGTACCTCTACCCTCGCACCGGATTGCAGCGCATCCTGGTCAGTCCGTCCCGAAAGTTTTCCATATTCAGGGAACGACTCGACCGAGAAATAGACGTTGCCGTTAACCGCATAGGCGTGACCGGTTTTAATTAATTGTTCAATCAAATCAATCTGTTCAGGAATATGGCCGGCAGCATTCGGTGCTATATTCGCGCGTTGAACATCGAGGCGATCCATATCTTCATAAAAACTTCTCGTATAGAATTGCGAAATTTCCATAGGGTCTGTTTTCTCAAGTAGTGCCTGTTTTGAGATTTTGTCTTCACCCTCATCAGCGTCATCGGTCAGGTGGCCCACATCAGTAATGTTCTGCACATGCTTTACCCGGTATCCGCTATGGCGAAGCCAGCGAACGACCACGTCAAACGAGACATAGCTTTTTGCATGACCAAGGTGGGCATGGCCATAGACGGTTGGTCCGCATACATATATGGTTACAATCCCCGGATGGAGGGGTTCAAATATCTCTTTTGTTCTGCCGAGGGAGTTATAAATGAAGAGTGACATCTTCTGCTGTTCTGCCTTTTTCTTTTGGTGGAGTGAGGGTGTTGTACGCCTGAATGGCCCGATGAAAGTTAAACATTTGGGTTTTTAACGCAAGGTTTTTAGCTTCCTTTTTATAGCTCTTTTTTTGTGACCGCTCTTTTTGTATGAAAATTGTCAATTCCACCTTTCACATCAGTGTTTCCGCTCTTTCCGGGCTTCCGGAAGAATCTTTTCCCGAAATTGTTTTTGCCGGAAGGTCCAATGTCGGAAAATCGACGCTGCTCAACTCCCTCACAGGGATAAAAGGCCTTGCAAAAACCAGTTCCACACCGGGAAAAACAAGACTGATTAACTATTTTCTTGTCAACAGCACACTATTTTTTGTTGATCTTCCAGGTTATGGTTATGCGGCCGTCGCTCATGCCGAGAAGGCCTTGTGGGGTACTCTTCTCTCCTCTTACATCATACAACGGCGCTCTATCTCTTTGGTCGTGCTGCTTCTCGACTCCCGCCATCCGGCCATGCAGTCCGACAGGGCGATGATCAACTTTCTTGAAGCTCATGACAAGCCTTACGCTATCGTGCTGACCAAGTATGACAAGCTTACGCAGAAGGAAAAGGTACAAACCAGCCGTATAATGGAAAGTTGCGCGGCTAAAGCCAAATTTATTGTAAATTATTCATCGTTTTCAGGCAAGGGAAAGAGTGAGCTTCTGGCTCATTTTGATCATTATATCTGTCAATAAAAACAATCGTCGTGGAATCAAAAAAATTCAGGACACCGTCACAGT
>CAIMHT010000049.1 GCA_903840935.1 uncultured Chlorobiaceae bacterium | reverse complement strand
TCTCATACTGTCAAATAACGTGCCATTTTGCAGGCTCTTGGTCCCCTTCCGCTTTCCCTTTCGGTCGTGCTTCAGTGGGTTCCCAATGTATCATACTCTCCCTTCTCTTCCTAATCTTTTCTTCCCCTTTCTTGAGAAAAAATGAAAAAAAGCCGCTTATTGTGCCGGTTCATCGTAAACAGGAGCAAACGATGGCATCTCAACGACCAGATCCATCTGATGACCGCCGTGAGCATAGGTCTTCGCTGCTGCCACAAAGCCATGAAAAACAGGATGTACCTTCTGCACCCTTGATTTCAACTCAGGGTGAAACTGTACCCCCACAAACCAGCGATGCTCCTTCAACTCTATGATCTCCACCAGCTCGCCATTGGGCGAAGTTCCGGAAAAAATCATGCCGTTCTCCTCAAAGTTCTTGCGCCAGGTATTGTTGAACTCGTAACGATGGCGGTGCCTTTCATTGATCAGAAACTTCTGATAGACAGCATAAGCCTTTGATCCTTCAGCGATAATGCAGGGATAGCTACCCAGACGCATGGTACCACCCTTCTCCTTCACCTTTTTCTGGTGTTCCATAAGGTCAATAACCGGAAAACGGGTACGCTTGTTAAACTCCGTGGAATTGGCATCCTGCAAGCCACATACGTTACGCGCAAACTCAATGGTGGCACACTGCATACCAAGGCAGATTCCAAGGAAAGGGATATTGTGCTCCCTTGCATACTGGATATACTTGATCTTCCCCTCAATCCCCCGATCGCCAAAACCGGGTGCGACCAGTATACCGTTAAGCCCCTCCAGCTCCTTTGCAAAATCAAACGCACTCAGCTCGGCATCCTCTGCCCTGAGCAACTTGACAGTAACCTTGACATTGTTGCTTGCTCCGGCATGAATAAAAGATTCGAGAATGGACTTGTAGGCATCGGGATACTCCGTGTACTTACCACATATTCCAATAGTGACCTCACCCTCCTGTGGGAACTTGACCTTGTTGCAGAAGTCACGCCAGTAATCGAGCGTTGGCTCCTTATATTTCTTCAGACCAAGCTTTTTAAGCACGCGCAGATCAAGCTTTTCCTTGAGAAGCATCAGCGGTACCTCGTAAATCGTGTCGCAATCGTTCAGACCAATAACATCCAGTTCATTGACATTGCAGAAATGGCCTACCTTGTTTTTGATATCGCGTGATAGTGGCTTTTCGCTGCGACAAACAAGAATATCTGGCTGGATACCAACCCCAAGCAACATTTTCACACTATGTTGCGTCGGTTTTGTTTTCAGTTCACTTGCAGCCTTGATATAGGGCACAAAGGTGAGATGAATGTTGAGCAGGTTGCTGTCGCCCATCTCAAGCTTCATCTGCCGCATCGCTTCAAGAAAAGGGAGTGACTCGATATCGCCAATCGTACCGCCAATTTCTGTAATGAGCACATCCAGGTCACCGTTTTTGGCCTGTTCAGCCATACGGTCCTTGATTTCATCAATTACATGGGGCACAACCTGAACCGTTGCTCCGAGATATTCGCCTCGACGCTCCTTGTCGATGACCGATTTATAGACCCGACCCATCGTCAGATTCGAAGACTGCGTCGTCGATTCATCAAGAAAACGTTCATAATGACCAAGATCAAGATCCGTTTCAGCGCCGTCATCGGTCACATAGACCTCTCCATGCTGGTAGGGCGACATCGTACCAGGGTCCACATTGATATAAGGATCATATTTCTGTATGGCCACCTTCAGACCACGTGACTTGAGCAGCATCCCGAGAGAGGCCGACAGAATTCCCTTGCCAAGCGAGGAAATCACCCCTCCGGTCACAAAAATATGTTTCACATTTTTCGGTCGAGCCATGAAACCGTCCGTCCTTGATTAATGATAAAAGATATAGTTATTCCTCTGACTTATGGGAACCGTCACAGAAGGGAAACTTCTGCGATCGGCCACAAGCGCATACTGCTACGATTTTTTCCTGGTCGATCTCCACTTTTGCCGGATGAAGACCACTGCCTTTATGAGAACCATCACAGTAAGGCAACTTCTGCGAGCGACCAAAGCTACAATACTGTTTTATACCCGGTTGCTCGGTAATGATATAGGGTCCTTTCTCTTCCATATCTCCTCTATTGTTTGCAATGACTACAAAAACAGATCAATCTGGCCATCAGGATCTTCCAAAGGCAACTCACCCTCTGTCTCCTCATCGCTCTTCGGCACTCTTGCAAGGGCTGAGATGACATCCCCGGCCATCAGCCTGACAAGCCTCACCCCTGAAGTGTTCCTGCCTGTCAAACGAATATCGGAGACATGCTGACGATTCACGATACCTTGTGTCGTAATGATGATCAAATCGTCATCATCATTGACATCAAGCAAACCAATAAGCGCACCAACCTTCTCATGAGCCTTTAGCGTAATGACTCCGCGTGCACCGCGCCGCGTCAGGCGGTAATCCTCCACACGACTTCTCTTGCCAAAACCGTTGTCGGTAACAGCAAGCAGCGCCGTATCAAAACGCTTGGTGGTCACCATTGAAATACACTTTTCACCCTCATCAAGCGTGATACCCTTGACGCCCATGGCCGTACGTCCCATCGCGCGGATTTCAGCCTCCGGAAAACGCACAACAAAGCCTGAACTCTTGGCAAGAATAATCTGATGATCACCATCGGTCAGACGGGCATCAAGCAACTCGTCGTGCTCCTCAATGGTAATAGCAGCAATACCGTTCTTTCTCGGATGGGAAAAGTCTTCAAGAGCTGTTTTTTTGACGATGCCATTGGTCGTCGCCATAACAATGAAACCCGGTTCGTCAAAATTGCGTATGTTGATATAAGCCCTGATCTTCTCATCCTGCTGAAGCTCCATAATATTAGCCAGCGCCCTACCCCTTGCCGCACGTCCAGCCTCGGGAATCTCATAGACTTTCAACCAGTGACAACGCCCCCTGTTGGTAAAGAAAAGGATATAGTTATGGGTTGAGGCAATAAACATGTGCTCAACAAAATCGTCATGCTTCGCCTGTGCCCCCGTCACACCCTTACCACCCCTTGCCTGGCGGCGATAGCCTGAAACGGGGAAACGCTTGATAAATCCCTCATGGGTAATGGTGATCACCACATCCTCCTGGGCAATCATGTCTTCAATAGAGAAATCGCCCTCCTGCGGCACAATTTCAGTCCGGCGCTCATCACCGTAAACCTCCCTGACCTTCAGCAACTCTTCGCGGATAATCTGCATCTGCTTCTCCGGACTGCCGAGAATAAAGCGTAGCTCCTCGATGAAGGCAAGAACCTCCATGTACTCCATATCGATCTTTTTACGCTCCATCCCGGTCAGACGCTGAAGACGCATCTCAAGGATAGCCTTCGCCTGTAACTCCGAGAGTCCAAAGCGCTCAATAAGCCGCTCCTGGGCCGTTGACGCATCCGGTGACTCACGAATCGTGGAAATTACCTCATCAAGATTATCAAGACAGATCTTCAAGCCCTCAAGAATATGAGCCCGCTTTTCGGCTGTCGCAAGGTCGAACTGCGTCCGGCGCAGAACAATCTCGTTGCGATGCTTGATATAATAGACCATCATCTCCTTGAGATTGAGGATCCTTGGCACTCCGTCAACCAGCGCCAGCATGATTACCCCGAAGGTATCCTGCATCGGGGTATGCTTGTAGAGGTTGTTCAGCACAACCTTAGCCACAGCATCGCGCTTCAACTCAATCACCAGCCTCATGCCGTCACGGTCAGACTCGTCACGAATATCAGCAATACCTTCAAGTTTTTTATCGTGCACCAGCTCAACGATTTTCTCGATCAGCCGCACCTTGTTCACCTGATAGGGAAGCTCGGTGACCACAATAGACTCCCTGCTGTTTTTCGGGGTAATCTCCACAATGGCCCGCGCACGAATCACCACCTTGCCCCTGCCGGTCAGGTAAGCCGAACGGACACCCTCGTACCCATAAATAATACCACCGGTTGGAAAATCCGGTGCAACAACATATTTCATGAGATCAGCCACTTCCAGCTCCGGATTGGCGATCAGGGCTATCATGCCATCAACAATCTCACGGAGATTTTGGGGCGGAATATTGGTTGCCATACCGACCGCAATCCCTGACGAACCATTCGCAAGGAGGTTGGGAATTGCTGAAGGCAAAACAGTAGGCTCCTCAAGGGAGTCATCAAAATTAAGGGAGAAATCGACGGTGCCCTTATCGAGATCCTTCAGCATCTCACCGGCAATACTTTTCATGCGCACTTCAGTGTATCGCATGGCCGCAGGAGAGTCGCCATCAACCGAACCAAAGTTGCCCTGACCATCAATCAGGGGATAGCGCATCGAAAACTCCTGCACCAGGCGCACCAGACTGTCATAGACTGCAGTATCGCCATGGGGATGGAACTTGCCAAGCACTTCACCGACCACACGGGCAGACTTTTTATGGGGCTTGCCTGCCTGCAAACCAAGTTCATGCATACCGAAAAGAACCCTGCGGTGAACCGGCTTCAAACCGTCCCGCACGTCAGGCAACGCACGACTGACAATGACCGACATCGAATAATCGAGATAAGAACCCCGCATTTCTTCTTCAATACTGATCGGGACTATTCTTTCGCGCTGCATAGATAAATCCTGGGTGATAATTGATATAAATAACTCAACGGCACAATGTATAAAAATCCGTCTGAATTCTTAATGACGCAGCCTCAAGAACAAGAGGAAACTGCATAAAACCTTCAAGAATATCAGCTCAGCGTGATTACGGGTGCCTCCGACCAGAGCGATTCAAGGTCATAAAAACTGCGTTCATCCGGCATAAAAACATGGACAACAACATCAATATAGTCGAGCAGAATCCAGTGCATGGAATCCATCCCCTCAACATGCATCGGACGCTCACCATCCACCTTTAGTTCATCAATAATATGCTCCGCCGCAGCCTTTGCCTTGCGATCAGAGTCAGCGGTCACAATCACAAAATAATCCGTCATCGAGGTCAACCCACGAAGATCAAGAATCTTGACCTCTTCACACTTCTTCTCCAACGCGAGCTCCGCCGCCCTTCTCGCAAGCAACTCACCCACCGCCACCTCTTTTGCCTGGGTGGCACTCACCATCTCTTCCTCTTTCAAGCTACTCATAAACCTCCATCCTTCATAAATGAACTATATTTCACAACAACTTACCGCCAACAGGCAACAAAACAGCTACAATATGGCAATAATGGTAACATTTCAACATACAAAAAAGCCAGCTCACTGACCGCAAAAAAAGCCGGAGAGTGCCCCGGCTTGGTCTGGCAGAATATCATAAAGGAGGGCTTGAGAGGAATACTTCAGCGACAGGACAAGTGTTTGCCAGACGAGTTGTCATGACCCGAGAGAGGTATTGCCTTATAGACTGAACCAGAGAGAGCTGAACCCGCTCTTTTAGCCATCCCCGAAAATATCGACATTCGACTCAGTCACAAGTTGCCCGGCGCCGTAGACCACAGGGCTAAACGTTGCCATGAAGAGAAAGATCCCCTGCAAGATTTTTTTCATGACACTCACAAACTACCTCGCATTTTTTGCTCAATAGTGCGAAGCGTATTTTGAATCTCTTTTCCCTTGAGTTCAGGGTCGATATCCTGAATGTATTCAATCGCGGAAAAATCGTCACCACGCTTTCTGTTTTGAGGCGGTTCCAGTGCCTCGATAAGTAGAGCTTCAAGTGTACCAACAAGACTGGCAAGGGATGTGTTAAGAGCTGTTTCTCGAAGGTTGCCTTCTTGGGTGACGTCAAGCAAGCCAAACCATGAGAAACGATTCCAGCGACTGCCTAGTGTACTGTCTGGTTAATTCTATGTTTTGAAACAAAATAATGCTATATTACATGTAAATCATTAATAAGCATGTAGATATGGCACCTAAGAACAAAATATATCAAGTTCGCGCTGAAGACAGGCCAATTCTCGAAAAATGGATCAGGTCACATACTGCAGCGC
>CAIMHT010000048.1 GCA_903840935.1 uncultured Chlorobiaceae bacterium | reverse complement strand
TGATCAACGTGACCAATGGTTCCTATATTGACATGGGGTTTATCCCTTTTGTAGGACTCTTTTGCCATAACTTGTCTCCGTGTCGGTTATCTGTTATTGTTTGTGTAATTAAATCTGATACAGTTGTCGCCCGCCTAGTCCGAATCCTTGCTTGTCCTCTTCTCCTGCAAAGCTTCCGCAATACTGCGTGGAACTTCGCGATAACAGTCAAACTCCATCGAATAATTAGCCCTTCCCTGACTCATCGAACGCAAGTCGGTCGAATAACCGAACATTGCTGAAAGCGGAACCTTGGCATTAACAAACTGAGCTCCAGCCCTCTGGCCCATACCTTCGATATGACCACGACGACTCGACAAATCACCCATGACATCACCAAGATACTCATCGGGTGTAACAACTTCTACCTTCATGATCGGCTCGAGCAAAACCGGATCAGCTTTCTTGGCACCACCCTTGAATCCTATTGAACCAGCAATCTTGAATGCCATTTCCGAAGAGTCTACCTCGTGATACTTGCCATCCAAAAGGGTAACCTTGATATCCTGCATCGGATATCCAGCAACAACACCACCCTTCATCGCCTGCTGTACACCGGCATTAACTGCAGGAATATACTCTCTCGGGATAACTCCACCCTTGACCGCATCGACAAACTCATATCCTTTACCCTCTTCAAGCGGCTCAACGCGGAGAACAACGAGACCGAACTGACCTTTACCGCCTGACTGACGAACAAATTTACCTTCGAACTCCACAGACTTTCTGATTGTTTCGCGGTAAGCGACCTGTGGTTTGCCCACATTGGCCTCTACCTTGAACTCACGTTTGAGGCGATCAACCAGAATCTCAAGATGAAGTTCGCCCATACCTGCAATCAGCGTCTGACCTGTCTCATCGTCAGTTTTTACCTTGAAGGTAGGATCCTCTTCTGCGAGTTTTGCAAGCGACATACCGAGCCTGTCAGAATCACTCTTGGTTTTCGGCTCGATAGCAATCTCGATAACCGGCTCAGGAAACACCATTTTCTCAAGAACCACCGGATTGTTTTCATCACAAAGTGTATCTCCGGTTCTTACGTCCTTCAGACCAACAGCAGCAGCAATATCACCGCAATAAACACAATCTATATCTTCTCTCTTGTTTGAGTGCATCTGAAGTACACGACCGATCCGCTCTTTTTTGCCGGTCATCGTATTGAGCACATAACTTCCTGCCTTGAGTACACCGGAATAAACCCTAAAAAAGGTAAGCTTGCCAACAAATGGATCCGTTGCAATCTTGAATGCAAGAGCAGCAAACGGCTCCTCATCTTTCGGCTCACGACTTACAGGCTCCTCTGTACGGGGATGATGCCCTTCTACAGCACCAACATCAACCGGAGATGCAAGGTACTCAACAACAGCATCAAGCATAAACTGGACGCCCTTGTTCTTGAAAGATGAACCACAAAGCACCGGAATAATGGTAACCTTGAGTGTCGCCTGACGCAACACGTTTCTTACCTCTTCCTCGGTGATCTCCTCACCATTCAGATATTTTTCAAGCAAGGTATCGTTATGCTCTGAAACAGCCTCAAGCATATTGATCCGCCATGTACGAGCCTCATTCTGCAAATCATGCGGAATCTCGACTTCATCATAAGTACTACCATCTTCTTTATTATAGATGATACCCTTCATTCTGATAAGATCAACAAAGCCGGCAAAAATGTCGCCGTCGCCAATCGGTATCTGAAGAGGAACCGGATTGGCACCGAGCCGCTCCCGTATAGCCTTGACCGTCTCAAAAAAGTTTGCGCCGGTTCTGTCCATCTTGTTGATATAGGCAATCCTCGGCACACCATACTTGTTTGCCTGGCGCCAAACCGTTTCAGACTGAGGCTCCACTCCACCAACCGCACAAAACAGCGCTACAGCACCATCAAGCACACGCAGGGAACGTTCAACTTCAACCGTAAAATCAACATGGCCCGGTGTATCGATAATATTGATACGATGATTGACACCGACATAATTACCAAACTTCGGTACCCAGAAACAGGTGGTCGCAGCAGAAGTGATGGTAATACCACGCTCCTTCTCCTGATCCATCCAGTCCATCGTTGCACCACCATCATGCACTTCACCCATACGATGCAGACGACCGGTATAATAGAGAATCCTCTCTGTTGTCGTCGTCTTTCCGGCATCAATGTGAGCCATGATACCGATATTG